>VBKI01000046.1 GCA_005879535.1 Deltaproteobacteria bacterium
CCTCGCTTTCCGGACGAGAACTGCCCGCAAGGGAACTGCGCCTCGCTGGCGCAGAACCCGTCGCCCGGCGTGAACGATCCCGACGGCAGTGCCCTCGCCCAGGTCAATGACTTCGTGCGCTTTCTCGGCCCGCCGCCTCGTGGCGCGCCGGGCTCCGGCTCCGCCATGTTCGCGGCAATTGGCTGCTCGTTCTGCCACGTCCAGACTCTCGTGACCGCGCCCAACGCCAGCGGCGCATTCGACCGCGTCGCTTACCATCCCTTCTCCGATTTCCTCCTCCACGACATGGGCTCGCTCGGCGACGGAATCGATCAGGGCGACGCCAAAGGCGCCGAGATGCGCACGCAGCCGCTCTGGGGCGTCTCCCAGCAGACGCGTCTGCTGCACGACGGGAGAGTGAGGACGATCGCCGACGCAATTCTCGCGCATGACGGCCAGGGCAAGCCCGCGCGCGACCGCTTCGCGGCGCTCTCCGACTCGGAACGTCGGGCGCTGCTCGCGTTCCTCGATACGCTCTGACTTTGGGAGCGCAGGCACCGCTGGCGTATGCTCACGCGCCCGAGGGTCCACGATGGGCAACGCCGACACCGCGCTCGATCCACGACCGATCGCCGCCGATCGCCGCTTCGATTTCCGCATCCTGATCACTGGCGCGCTGATCGCCGGCCTTTGCGCGATGTTCTGGATCGGGTCGCGCTACCCCTCGCTGCAGGGCAAGGCCAGCGCCGACCCCAACGAGGCGCTCTCGACTCCGCTCGGTTTCGAGCGGTTCTTCCCCGAGCCGCCGCGTGACCAGACGCTGCGCCACATCGGCTGGACGTCCGTCGAGTGGGCGCTGACGAACCGCCAGGGAATGACCTTCGGCCTGCTCCTCGCCGCCGGCATGCTCACCATCCTTCCCCTGTTGCGCCGCACGCGCGGCGGAAAGCTTGCCGGCGCCGTCCAGGGCATGCTGGTCGGCACTCCGCTCGGCGTCTGCGTCAACTGCGCGGCGCCGATCGCGCAGGGAATGCTCAAGGGCGGAAGCCGCGTGGAGACGGCCCTGGCAACGCTGTTCAGCTCGCCGACCTTCAACGTCATCGTGCTCGGCATCGTGCTGTCGATCTTTCCCTGGTACCTCGCGGCGCTGAAAATCCTCGCCGGCGTGATCATGGTGCTTTTGATCTCGCCTTGGCTGGCGCGCCTCGCGGAGCGGCCGGGATGGACGCGGCCGGCGGCAGAACCGGCGAAGCTCCCCGGCGTCGGATGGTTCCAGCGTCTCGAGTCGTTGCTCGGGACGCCCAATCTCCGCGGCGAAGCGGCGCCGGCGCCAAAGGGGCCCGTGCGCGCTCTCGGCTGGGTATTGCTGCATTTTCCCCGCAATCTGTGGCGCGTCACGCTCATCGCGCTGCCGCTCATGCTGCTGGCGGGCGTGGCCGGCGCCGCGCTCGCCGAAGTTCTGCGGTGGGCGCGACCGCCTTCGGCGTTCTTCTGCCGGTCCCGATGGCTTTCGACGTGATCGTCTGCTCGGTGCTGCTGAACTCCGGCATGCCGGTTCCGGTCGTCGCGGCATTGCTCGCTACGCTCGGGATCTACAGCGTCTATGCCTGGAGCCTGCTCGGCGCCACCTTGTCGTGGCGGGTGGCGACGGTTGCGGCCGCCGCGGTGTTCGTCGTCGGGCTGGGCACCGGCGTCGCCGCCGCTGTGCTGGAGAACTGGCACGACATCGGCCAATCCCGCGAGGCCGCACAGCTCGCCGCCCTCCCTGCGCCACCATCGCGGCGCCCCGCTCTGCCGATTGGACTGTCCGCTGCCGAGCTGCGGTCCATGGTCCGTCCACAGCCCGCCGCGCAGCGGGTTGCGGCGCCCGCAGGTGCCGAGATCTGGTTCACTCCATTCGAGGCGCAAGGACAGCGCGGCGAGAAGGCGTTCAGCCGGATCGACGGACCGCTGCTGGGGTTCAAGCGACTGCCGCTGCCGCGTGCCTACCAGAGCATGCAACCCGGGCCGATGCATTTCGGCGCCCTGGCCGCAGGCGACTATAACGACGACGGTTGGCCCGACGTCGCCGTCGGCACCTCGTTCGGCGTCTTCCTGTACGCGAATCTGGGCGGAAGGTTCGCGCTTCAGGAGATCGATTTCCCCGAGATGCGGGACTGGATCGTCTGCGACGTAGCCCTGGTGGATCTCGACGGCGATGGCGCCCTGGACTTGTATTTCTCCGCCTGGCGTCACGGCGGCCACGTCCTCTTCAACCGCGGCGGCGAGTTCTCGGGGAAGGCGCACGCGGAGCTGCCGGGGGCCGGCGAGATGTGCGCCGCCTCGACTGCATTCGCGGACGTCGACGGTGACGGATATCTCGACGTCGTCACCGGCGCCGCGACGTTCGAGTCGTGGTTCTTCTATCCGGCTCCGGCGGTGAACCGTCTGTGGCGAAACCATGCCGGCCACTTCACGCCGGAAGCGCTGCCGGGACCGGAAGGCGATACCCTCAGTCTGCTCTTCACGGACCTGACCGGCGACGGCCGGCTGCACCTCTTGGTCGGCAACGACTTCGACGAGCCGGACCGCATCTTCCTCAACGAGGGCGGCCGGCTGCGACCGTTGAAGCGCCAGGAGAGCCCGCTTCCCTACTCGACGATGACGACGATGTCGTTCGATACCGCCGATCTCGACAACGACGGCATTCCGGAGCTCTACATCGGGCAGATCGCGATGGGGCGCATGAACGATCTGCCCAAGCGGCTCGCTCCGCCGGTGCGGAGCTGCGGAATCTACTCCGAGGTCGCCGACCTGGCGCGCTGCGACGATCTCGCGCGTTTCCAAGCAGCTGTCGCGCGAGGACGCGATACCTGGAGCATCGGACTCTGCAAGGAGCTGACCGACCCGGTCGAGCAGCGCGACTGCGCGGTGGCGGCGCATTACTGGACGCGAATCCTCCTGCGCTTGCCGGCGACTGGCGCGGACAAGACGGAGATCCTCGCCGAATGCGAGAAGATCCCGGCTGACTTCGTCACCATGCACGACGTCTGCAAGGCGATGGCGGAGAGCCCCATCGACAACAACTCCTCGCACAAGGTGTTCACGGACGAAGTGCCTTCGGTCGGGCACACCAACCTGCTCTTCGCGCGCCAGGACAAGAGCTTCGTCGACGTCACCAAGAAGTGGGGCGTCGGATACGGCGGGTGGACCTGGAACGCGAAGTTTGCAGACCTCGACAACGATACCTGGCAGGACCTCTTCATCGCACAGGGCACGCGCTTGCGGCTCTACAATCCGTCCAACGTCTATTACCGGAACAAGGGCGGAACGACATTCGAGGAGCAGACCCGCGTGGCGGGATTGGAGGATCACCTCCCGACCGCCGCCTCGCTGTTCATCGACTACAACCTGGACGGCAACCTCGACATCCTCACCTATCCCTTCCAGCTCACGCCCGTGGTCTGGCGCAACGACGGCGCCGCAGCACCCGCGTTCGAGGTGCGCCTGGACGATCTGCGCACCGCGAACCGGTACGCGGTGGGAGCGCGCATCGACGTGCGGGCTGCCGACGGCCGCCGGCAGATGCGTGAGATCAAGGCGAGCGGCGGGAATCAATCGCACGACCTGCTGGTGGCGCGCTTCGGGCTCGGCGACTGGGGCTCGGTCGCCTCGATGACCGTGCGCTGGCCCGACGGCGACAAGACCGATCTGGCGGGTCCGTTGAAGCCCGGCCGCTACCGTGTCGTTCGAACCGCCCAGGGCAAGCAGCCCGTCGCCGGCGCGATCAAGCCGGACTGATCGGGGATGTCGGCAGCACTCCCCGGCTCCAGGAGGCGGCGGACGTTCGCAGTTGCCGTCCTCGCCGCCGTGGGCGTCGCCGCCGCCATCTATGGAAGCTGGCATCTCGTCGCTCGCTACCAGACGCGACGAATCTTCGCCCGCGCGCATCAGCTGCTCGACGTGGCGGCGGTCGAGCTCTCCCAGGATCGGATCGAGCCCGCCTTCCTGCACCTGCTCGCATACACGGAGATGTTTCCCGACGACGCGAACGGCTGGATCGCGCTTGCGGACCTCCGCGCGAAGGCGGCGCAGTTCCAGGAGGCGGAGGCCGCCTTGACGCAAGCGCTGCAGATGGACCCACGGCGGGAACACCTGCGCACGCGTCGCGCGAGCCTGAGATCGCGCATCGGGCGGCACCACGGTGCGCTCGTGGATGCGCAGGCTGCGCTCGAGCGGGACCCCCGTGACACGGAGGCATCGCTCATCGTCCGCACCGAGCTTGCCCGGATGCGCGGTGCCGATGCCGCGCCGCCCTCCGACGTCGAGCTCTCTGCGCGGTCGTCGGCGGCCGAAAACTGGCCCGGCAAGCTTGGGCCCACCATCCGCGATTTCCTCGCCGAGCTCCGGGCACAGAGATGGAGCAACGCGACCCGGATCTCCCGGTCGGCGCGCGAGACTTATCCCGACACCATGCTTGGACCGTGGCTGGAAGGCATCGTCGCCTTCAGCGCCGGAGACCTGCGCACCGCCAAGGATCGGTTCCAGGAAGCGTTGAAGGTTTCGCCACGGTCGCACAGGGTGATCACGAACCTGATCGTGCTCTGGTCGAGGGAAGGCGGTCCCGCCTCCACGGCGGATCATCTCGTCGCGCTGGCGGAGCGGGATCCGGGCTTCACGTATCCTCTCCCGATTGCCGCACGGGCGTGGCTCGAGGCTTCACAGCCCCGGCAGGCGGAGCAGACGATCCGCAGGATGTTCAGCCTCCTCCCGGCGTCGTCCCTCCCCTATCGGGAGGCGGCCACGTTCTTCCTCCTCGTCGACCGCGCCAGCGAGGCGATCTCTACTGCGGCCGATGGAATCGCGCGATTTCCGGCGGACCCCGACCTGCACCTCTTGCAGGGGCGAGCCTGGCTGTCGCTCGGCGATCGCGAGGCGGCGATCCGCTCCTTCGATGCGGCGCTCCGGCTCCGACCCGACGATCAAGTCGCCGCCGCGCAGCTCGCGCGCCTTCTCGTCACCGCTCGCAAGGACGCGGCCTCCCGCGCGCGCGCTCTCGCCCTGGTGCGGAGTCTCAAAGTCGATCACCCTTCCGACGAAGAGGTCCTCACTGCGATGAGCGAAGCAGGTCAGCTTGCCCGCGAGATCGACACGGCTCAGAGGCCCAGATAGGCGGAGCGGATCTTCGGGTCGCTGCGCAGCTCCTCCGCGCTCCCCTGCAGCTTCACCTGGCCGGTCTCGATCACGTACCCGCGCGTCGCGATCTCGAGCGCCGCCGCCAGGTTCTGCTCCACCAGCAGGATGGTCATCCCCGACGAGTGCAACTGCCGGATGACGTCGAACATCTGATCCACGATGATGGGCGCGAGCCCGAGCGAGGGCTCGTCGAGCAGGAGCAGCGACGGCTCCGACATCAGCGCGCGCGCGATGGCGCACATCTGCTG
>VBKI01000047.1:0-42630 GCA_005879535.1 Deltaproteobacteria bacterium
ACGCGCCCGGCGACGAGATCAAGCACATCGACTGGCGCGCCTTCGCCAAGCTGGACAAGTACTACGTCAAGCGCTTCGAGATGGAGACCAACCTCCGCGCGCTCCTCGTGCTCGACGCCAGCGGGAGCATGGCGTACGGCCGCGGGGCGATGACCAAGCTCCAGTACGCGTCGGTCTGCGCCGGCGCCCTCGCGTATCTGCTCGCGCGCCAAGGCGACCAGGTGGGTCTCTGCGTCGCGGGCGACGGAGGCACATCGGAGGGAGTGCGCGAATTCCTGCCTTTCGCGTCCTCGCCCACGCACGTGCAGGAGCTGCTCCGGATGCTCGAGGGATCGCAGGGGAAGGGACCGACCCTGTTGCCGGCGGCGCTCGACTTCACCGCCGAGAAAGCGGGGCGGCGCGCGCTCGTAGTCGTGCTCAGCGATCTCTTCGATGCCACCGAGCAGAGCTTGCCGGCCTTGAAGATGCTTCGCTCGCGCCGCCATGACGTCCTGCTCCTGCAGACGCTCGATCGCGAGGAGCTGGACTTCCCCTTCGACGACCCGACCCGCTTCCTCTCCATGGAAGACGACCGGCAGATCGAGGCCCAGCCGCGGCAGATCCGCGAGAGCTACCTCGTGGAGATGCGCCGGTTCCTGGAGAGCACCCGCAAGGAGCTGGCCCGCTCGGACGTCGAGGTGGAGCAGATCGCCACCGACGCCGCTCCGGACCGCGTGCTCCTCAAGCTCCTCGCCCGCAGGGAAGCCGCCTGATGTTCCAGTTCGCGCATCCTGCTTACCTCTGGGGGCTGTTCGCGATCGCGCTGCCGATCCTCGTCCACCTGTTCAACCAGCGCCGTCCGCGGCCGCTCAGCTTCGGCGCCATCGAATTCGTGCTCCGCTCGCAACGGCAGCGGGCCCGAAGGCTGAGGCTCCGCCAGATCGTGCTGCTCGCGCTGCGCTGCCTCCTGATCGCCGCCGTGGCGCTGGCGCTGGCGCGCCCGTCGCTGCGGCCTCGCGGGGTGCAGGCGGCGCAGGCGACGGGCCCGCAGGCCACCGCCCTGGTGCTCGACGCGTCCCTGTCGATGCGCTACCGCATCGGGTCCAGGACGCTGTTCGAGAAGGCCCGCAGCGAAGCGCTGGCCGCGCTCGATCGGCTCGGTCCCGACGAGCCCGCCACCGTGGGGCTCTGCGCCGGGTCCTCGGGCTTCGCGGGCGCGGGAATGGCGGCGCCTTCCTTCGATCGACTCGCCGCGCGGCGACTGTTGCAGTCCGCCCAGCCGACGTACCTCTCCAGCGACATGACCGGCTGCCTCGCCGCCGCTGCCAAGGCGCTGGGAGACAGCCCGGTCGCGGGAAAGCGCATCATCGCCTTCAGCGATCTGGCTGCGCACTCCATCCGTCTGGACGCGCCGCCGCCGTTGGTCCCGCCACCGCCGAACGCTCCAGCGGGCGCGCAAGGTATCCGCCCCAACGTGGTCCTCGTCGATGCGGCGCGCGGCAGCGAGCTTCCCAACGCCGCGGTCGTCGCCACGGCCGTGCGGCCCTCGGGGTCGCTGGGACCGCGTGGATACGAGGTGGTGGCGACCATCGCCAACTCCGGAACGCAACCGGTGTCGGGGCTGCAGGTATCGCTGAAGATCGGACCCAACATCGTCGCCAAGGGATTCGTCGACGTCCCCGCGCACGGAACGGCGAAGAAGACGCTGGCGGCGGTGCTGCCGGCCGGCGTGGTCAGCGGCCGCGTGGAGCTCGCGCGCGTCGAGGCGCAAGGGCTCGACGAGGACGACGGGGAGGACTTCGTCGTTCACGTGCCGAGGGACGTGAAGGCGCTGATCGTCGACGGCGCTCCCAGCAGCCTGCGCTCGCGCGACGAGGCGTTCTTCGTCGAGGCGGCGCTGGCGCCTGCGCGGACCGGGGGGCGCATCCACGCGCAGACCCTCGACGCAGACGCGGCGGCCAACGCTTCACTGGACGGATACGACGTCGTCCTGCTGTTGAACGTGGCGGCCCCGCAAAAGGCGTTCGTCGAGAAGCTGCGGCAGGCGGCGAGCCAGCGCGGGATGGGGATCTTCCTCGCGCTCGGCGATCACGTCGATCCCGACGCGTACAACGCCGCATTCGGCGACCTGCTGCCCCGTCCGCTCCACCTGATCAAGACGGCGGCGGAGCCCGGAGCGCAGGGATCGGAGGAGCACGCCGCGCGCTTCGGCGTGATCGAGTGGGCGCATCCGCTCTTCCGCGTCTTTGGTCCGGCCGAGCGCGAGGGCCTGGAGAGCGCGCGCACCTTCCGCTATGCGCTCCTCAAGCCCGAGGGGCAGGCGCATACGCTCGCCTCGTACGACGACGGCGCCCCGGCGCTGATCGAGAAGCGCCTCGGGGCGGGCCGCGTCCTGCTCTACACGAGCTCCGCTTCGCGAACGTGGACCGATTGGCCCATCCGCGTCTCCTTCCTTCCCGTCCTGCAGCAGGCGGTGAGCTGGCTCGCCGACGCGATCGAGCAGCGGCAGCCGACGCCGGCGTTGGTCGGCGAGGAGCGGACGCTCGCGGCGCCCTCGGGAACGAGGGTGGAGAGAGTCCTTGGACCAGCAGGGGAGGCGCTGCAGCTCCGCCGGGAGACGGCGCATCCAGACGACGCCACCGTGGCGCTGCCGGCGCCCGGCCAGTACCGCGCGCTGGTCGCGCCCCCAGGTGTGCAGCCCCGGGAAGAGCCGACGCTGGCTTTCGTGGCGACGCTCGACCCGCGGGAGAGCGATCTTCGGCGCGTCGACGAGGCGGAGCTGAAGGCGCAGCTCGGTGGCTCAGGCTCGGCGCGGGTGGCCGCTTCGGCCGCCGCGGCGGAGGGCGCCCACGGTACTCCCCTGTGGAGCGGCCTCCTGCTGCTGGGCGCCTTGGCGCTCCTCGGCGAAGGCGCCCTGACCCGAAGGTAACGGCTCTGAAGCCGGATTTCGTTACGCGCGGCGTTCGGTGGGATCGATCGGGCGTTCGATGCGTGCTGCCGTCTCCATCAGCCGTTCCGCGAACTGGCGGTGCTCCACGGTTCCGCAGGATCCCGCTGCGGCGCGAGGATCGATGGCGCTGGCTGGACGGGCGAACTTCTGCAACGCCTCGACGCGGGAAGACGCCTCGGCGAGCCGCTCGCGGGGCAGGGGACCCGCCCGCGCGCCCCGGGCAATCGCGTCGATGGAGTCGTGCTGGTGTTGCAGCGTGTGGCAGACGAGGACCGCGTCGCAGCCGGCGTCGATGGACAGCTCCGCGGCGTCGGGCACGCCCCAGGTATCGGAGATGGCGTGCATCTCCAGATCGTCGGAGATGCAGCATCCGCGGAACTCGACGTCCTCGCGCAGCAGCCGCAGCGCGACCGGTGAGAGCGTGGCGGGAAGCCGATCGAGCGTTTCGAACCGGACGTGCGCCGTCATCACCGAGGCGAGGCCCGCCCGCGCAGCGGCGACGAACGGGACCAACTCGACCTCCCACAGCCGCTTGTCGTCGTGAGCGAGGCGCGGCAGCGTGAGGTGCGAGTCCTGCGAGGTGTCGCCGTGGCCGGGGAAGTGCTTCACGCAGCTCGCCACGCCGGCGCGCTCGAGAGCCTGCGCCATCGCGACGCCGAGCCGGGCGACGCGCCGCGGATCCCGTGAAAACGAGCGGTCGCCGATCACGGGGTTGCGCGGGTTGGTGTCGACGTCGACCACCGGCGCGAAGTCCAGGTCGATCCCGCAGGCGGAAAGCTCGCGGGCAATCATCTGGCCCACGCGCTCGACGACCACCGTTCCGTTCATGTCTCCGACGCCGCCCTGCTGATCGATCTCGCCGAGGCGGCGCATGCTGGGCCAGGCCGTCCAATGCGGAGGCTTGAGCCGCTGGACCCGTCCTCCTTCCTGGTCGATGCAGATCAGGAGCGGACCGCCGGCGGCGGCTTTCAGCGTTCGCGAAAGCTCCGCGACCTGACCCGGGTCGACCACGTTGCGGGCAAAGAGGATGACCCCCCCGACGCCGCGGCGGATGAGGTCCAGTTCGGAAGGGCTGGGAGCGTGTCCCTGGATCCCGACGAAGACGCAGCGCGCTGCCTCGCGGTCGAACTCGTCCATTTCCCTACCTCGGGCCGAAGGGCGGCCGCGAACTCTCGCATGGCGGGGTGCCGCGGGAAAGTCCGGTTGTTGTGCCAGCGTACGTGCGACCGGGTGTCGTCCGTGTGCTGAACGTACATGCAAACGTTTGATTACCGGACAGTTTTATTGCCGGGCGGACGATCGCCTGATAACCTTTCATGCTGGAGCCTGGGCGAAAGGTTCAAGGTGAAACGGACACTGGCGGTCGTGGTGCTCGCGGTGGCGCCGCTTGCGGCGCGGGGGGCTCAGTCCGACCGCGAGGCGTTGCGCAAGGCGGTCGAGCAACTGCTCTCGCAGCCGCCGCTCTCGAACGCCCGGGTGGCGCTCCAAGTGGAGTCGCTGGATGACGGGCAGGTCATCTACTCGCGCAATCCGGACGACCTCCTCAATCCCGCTTCCAATACCAAGCTGGTGACAGCCGCGGCGGGCCTGTTGCGCCTCGGTCCGGAGTACCGCTTCATCACCGACTATCTCGCCGACAAGCCGATGGCGCACGGCCGGATCGGCACCCTGTACGTGAAGGGCCGCGGCGATCCGTCGGTGACGACCGAGCGTCTCGACGGGCTGGTCTCCGACCTCTGGCACCGCGGCGTCCGCACCATCGGCGCCATCGTGCTCGACGACTCGTTCTTCGATCGGGAGGAGTTCGGGCCGGGTTGGGAACAGGAACCGAGCGACAAGGCCTGGGCCGCGGGCGTCGGCGCGCTCTCGCTCAACCACAACGCCGTCGCGATCTACATCACGCCGGGCGACAAGGTCGGGGCGCGGGCGAAGGTGGAGGTCGAGCCGGACTCCCGCGACTACTTCATCATCGACAACCGGGTGACGACCGTTCGCGCGAACGGCCGGCGCAAGCTGCGGCCGCGCGCCATTCCCGAGGGCGACCGGACGCGCATCGTCGTCGACGGCCGGATCCCGCTCCGCGCGGAGTCGATGGTCATGCCCCGGCGCGTGGGCGATCCGGCGTTCTATTACGGGCAGACATTGCGCATGCTGCTGCGGCAGCGCGGCATCCGCGTCACGGGCGGCGTCAAGCGAGGCGCGATTCCGCAGACGGCGTTGTTGATCCAGGGCTACGAGTCGCCCGAGCTGGCCGAAATCATCCGCGACATGAACAAGATTTCCTCGAACTTCATCGCCGAGATGGTGGTGAAGACGCTCGGAGCCGAGCTGAAGGGGACGCCGGGGTCGTGGCCCAAGGGCCTGGAAGTGGCGGAGGACCTGCTCGCCGAGCTGGGGATTCCCCGCGGAACCTACGTGCTCAAGAACGGCAGCGGACTGAACGACACCAATCGGTTCACCGCGCGCCAGCTCGCGACCCTCTTGCAGGCGGTGTGGAAGCGGTTCCCGGTGGCCTCGGAGTTCGTCTCCTCTCTGGGGATCGCGGCGCGCGACGGCACCATGCGCCTGCGCATGGAAGGTACCGACGCCGCCGGCCGGCTGCGAGCGAAGACCGGTACGCTCGAGCGGGTCACCGCGCTCTCCGGATACGTGCAGAGCCTCGGAGGCGAGCGATTCGTCTTCTCGGTGCTGGTGAACGACTGGTCGGGAAAAAGCGCTCCGGTCATTTCGTCCATCGATCGCCTCGGCGGCATGCTCGCCGCACTCGGCGCGCCCGAGGCGGGAGTGCGGGAAGCCGCACTGGCCGCGGCCACGCTGCCGCAGGAGGCGCAGCCCGCCGAGCTGAGGGCGCGCATCGCCACGTATGCGGGGCTCGCCTCGGCGGGCGACAAGAAGAACCTGCCCTTCCTGCGCTCCGCCCTGCGCAGCGAGCGCGATCCGCTGCTGCGCATCGTGCTCGCCGACGCCGTGTATCGGAGCGATCCGGATCAGGGCGGCGGTGTCCTCCTGGAGGTGATGCCGCCGTCGGCAGAGCTGTTCCTGCGGCTGCGCAGCGTCGGACGGGAGCTCGCGCTGCCGGTTCCGGCGGTGTCGTCGCTGCTAGACCTGGCCGTCGACGGCAGCGCCGAAGCGCTGGCCCGTCTCTTCGCCCTGGCGCCGCTCGCCCGCGGAACGCACCGGGACGAGCAGCTCGCTGCCCTCCTCTCCGACGGCCTCGTCGAGGTGGGCGACGCTTCCCCCGACGAGATGTTCACGGGGCTCCGCGCCGCGCCGGCCGCGCAGGCCCAGGCCGCCGTGGAGCTGGTCGCGGTGGGCGTCGAGCAGACCGGGACCGACGTCGCGCGCTATCCGCTCGCGCTCGCGCTGCGCAAGGAGATCGCGGACGCGAGCGCGCCCGACGCGCAGCTCGAGGTCTGGCTTGCCGCCATCGAGCGCCGTCCGGCGCGGCCGCCGGAGGCGGTGGTCCATGCGGCGCCACCGCAGGCGCCTGCACCGGCCGCGCAACCCTCCGCTGCGCCGACGCCACCGGGACCACCGGGCGCAAGCCCCGTACCCGTGCCGGCCGCCGCACCGGTCCCGGCGCCGACCCCGGCCGTCGCGCCGACCAAGGCCGATGCGGGGGCGCATCCCTCCTCGGCATCACGGACCGGCCCCGCAGTCCTCGTGACGCCGGCCACCGACGCCAAGCCGGCATCGGCTGTCTGCACCGCGCAGTCGCCGGCGTGCCCTGGCGGAGGCTAGCCCGGCGCGGGGTCGCGCTGGCTGTCCCGCAGCCCGCGGGGGTCGGCTTTTGCCTGTGTTTTGAGCCTTGATCGCAAGCTCCGTTGTCGGACCCCTGTGCTAGGGTGCGTCCCTCAATCCTGAAGCGAGGCGAGCATGGCGGGCAGCGTCAACAAGGTCATCCTGATCGGCAATCTCGGCCGCGACCCCGAAGTCCGGTACACCCCGAGCGGTCAGGCGGTGGCGAACTTCACCGTCGCCACCAACGAGGCGTGGACGGACAAGGCGGGCCAGAAGCAGGAACGAACCGAGTGGCACCGCATCGTCGTGTGGGGCAAGTCGGCGGAGAACTGCGGCGAGTACCTCTCCAAGGGCCGGCAGGTCTACGTCGAGGGCCGGTTGCAGACCCGCGAGTGGACGAACAAGGAAGGCGCCAAGCAGTTCACCACCGAAGTCGTTGCCAACCCCGTGGGAGGCGTCGTCTTCCTGGCCGGTGGCGACCGCGGCGGCGGAGGACGCGGGGCAGGGCGCGGATCCGGTGCACCGGCAGACGACTTCGGCGGCCCTCCTCCGGGGCTCGACGAGGCTCCTTCCGGCGGCCCGAAGCCCGCGGAGGACGACATCCCGTTCTGAGCGCCGCAAGGTCGGCGCTCAGCTTCGAGGCGGCTCGCCCGTCGTGAGCGCCAACCGGATCTCCGCCAGCGCCGCAGGGAAGGGCAATCGGCGCCGGACTGCGACGACATCGCCGTTCGCACCGCGCGCCGCCATGCGGATGGCGTCGGCCCGCTCGGGCCCGAGCAGGCGCGAGACATCGAGGCTCTTTCCCTGCTGCACACCGTCGGCCAGGTCGGAGGCGATGTCGCCGGCCGACCTCCCCAGCCGGGCGCAGAGATCCGCGAGAGTGGCGCCGGAAGCGCACAGCGCCCACAGCTCCGTCGCCGGCCGGACGCGCGCCGCTGGTCCGTAATCGGTCGGCGAAGGATGGTCGTGCCGCGCGCGCGGCTGCCCGAAGCACAGTTCGGGCTGCGAACGCGGTTCGCTGACGACCGGAGTGGTTTCGGCAGGCGGCGACTGGCGCGTGATCGCCACGACACGCTCTCCATAGCGCTGCCAGCGCCCGGGCCCGGCTCCCTTGACGGCCAGAAACCCCTTCTCGTCCTGCGGCAGCGCCCGGGCAAGCTCGCGCAACGTCGCGTCGTGGAACACGACGTACGGCGGCACCCGCGTCTCGCGTGCCAGGTCCGTCCGCAGTGCCCGTAGCTTCTCGAAGACCTGCTGGTCGTAAGGGGTGTCGTCCGCGGACGGAGCCTCGGTTTGCTTCCGTTTGCGGGGCGCTGCCGTGACCTCCTCCGGCTCGGGCGCGCGGCTTCCTTTGCAGCTCTCGCATGCGTCGCAGGAACGAGGGGAATCGTCGTCGCCGAAATACCGCAGGAGATTGTGCCTACGGCAGCCGCGCGTGTCGGCGAACCGGACCAGCCGATCGAGCATCTGGCGCTCGCGGGCGACCCTCAGCTCGAGCAGCTCGAAATCGACCGCGAGATCGTCGGCGGAGACCGAGGGCGTAGCCACGAAGAATTGACCATCGCGAGCGAGCCCGCGCTCCAGATGGCCTGCGCTCTCGAGCAACCGGACCGCGCCGGAAAGCTCTGGCGCGCTGCAACCGCAGGATCTCGCGACCTCCTCGACGGATCCCTTGAGCAACGCGCGCGCGGCCTCCCAGGCGCGCTCCACCAGGTCGCGGGATGGCCGGCCCGCCTCGATCATCCGGCGCTGCATCATCACGTCTGCGAAGTTGAAGAGGAGCAGAGCGTGGCTGCCCAGGCCGTCGCGGCCGGCGCGTCCGATCTCCTGGTAGTACGCCTCGAGGGAGCGGGGAACGTCGAAATGGGCGACGAACCGGATGTCCGCCTTGTCGACGCCCATTCCGAACGCGTTGGTGGCGACGATGACGCGCGCCTCCCCACGCACGAAGCGTTCCTGCACCGCCGTCCTCTCGGCGTCGCCCATGCCGGCGTGGTAGCCCACGGCGTCGATCTCCGAGGCGCGCAGGACGCCCACCACCTTCTCAACGTTCTTGCGCGTCGCGGCATAGACGATGCCGGGGCCGCCCGACCGCGACAGCGCGACGAGACGGCCCAGCTTGTCCTTGTCGCCGGACACGCGCAGCACCTCGATGAAGAGGTTGGGCCGGTCGAACCCGGCCACGAATACCCGCGGATCGCGCAGCTCGAGTGCGTCGGCGATGTCGCGGCGCACTTCCGGCGTCGCGGTGGCGGTCAAGGCGAGGACGCGTTCCGCGCGAACCTGCTCGCGTGCCCGGGCGAGCTGCTGGTACTCCGGCCGGAAGTCGTGTCCCCAGGCGGAGATGCAGTGCGCCTCGTCGACCGCGAGGAGCGGGACCGTGAGGTCGGCCATGGCCGAGAGGAAGGAAGCGGACTTGAACCGTTCCGGAGCCACGTACACGAGGCGGTATTCGCCCCGGCGCAGCGCGCCCTGGCGGTCCTGCCGTTCGCTCTCCGGCAGCGAGCTGTTCACGAACGTGGCCGCGATTCCGCGTGCGCGCAGCGCATCGACCTGGTCTTTCATCAGGGCGACGAGCGGCGAGACCACCACGGTGGTGCCCTCGAGCAACAGCGCCGGAAGCTGATAGCAGAGGCTCTTGCCGCCGCCCGTCGGCAGGATGGCGATGGTGGGCCGGCCGGAGAGCACCGACCGGACGATGGCCTCCTGTCCCTTGCGAAAGGCGTCGTACCCGAAATGCTGCTTCAGGGCGTCGAGCAACTCCATCTCCATTCTCCTTACCCCACGCCTTCGCGCGGAACGAGTGAAACCGCATCCGGCGGCCCGCACGCGCCTTCGACGGCACTGTGCAACCCGGCCTCTGCCAGCACCAGGTGATCGACGACGCGAACGCCGAGCGCGTGCCCGGCCTCGTCGAGGAGCAGCTGCAGCCGCTGGTCCTCGCCGGAAGGCGCCGGATCACCCGAAGGGTGGTTGTGCACGAAGACGATGGCTGGAGCGCGGTGCACCAGCGCCGGTGCGAACGCCTCGCGCGGTGAGACCGAGCACTGCGTCAGTCCTCCGCGCGCGATCTGCACGCAGCGGATCTCCTGCAGCCGCGCGTTCATCAGGACCACCCAGAATTCCTCGTGCGGGAGATGCGCGACGCGGCCCCAGAGAACCGCCGCGACGTCCCGTGCGCGCAGCAGGCGCCGGCGATCCGCGGCCGGCGCCAGCGCCACTCTCCGCCCCAGCTCGAGCGCGGCGATCACGCGCCCGGCGAGCGCAGCGTTCATCCCCGCTTCGAGCAGCAGCTCGCCCGCGCTCGCGCGCCGCAACGAAGAGAGGCCGCGCGAGAGGAGGCGGCCGGCGAGCACCTCGTCGCGGCCGCCGAGGACGACGCGCAGCAGCTCCGCATCCGGCAGCGCCGCCGCGCCCTCGCTCAGGATTCTCTCCGCCTGTCTCACGCGGTCTGGGCAATGCAGCGCACGTGCCAGGGCCGTTCCGTGGAGCGGGTTCCATTCCCAGGCTCCCGGACCGACACCCCGGTCCAGAAACGCGACCGATCAGAAGCGCGCGCTGAGCGCGAAGAACGCCTTGATCTTGTCGTTGGTCTCGCGCAGGCGCGCCGACAGCGTGCGCACGAAGGTCCAGAGAAGCTCGTAGGCGAGATCCTTGTGCAGGAACATCAGCTCTTCCAGATCCGCCTTCTGGATCACGTACAGGGTGCAGGGAATGTTCGCGGTGGCGTCGGCGCTCCGCGGCGTATCGTCGATCAGCGCCATCTCGCCGAAGTAGCTGCCGGACTCGAGGATGGCCAGCGCCTCCTCGCCGACGCCCGGAACCATCTTGGAGATGCGCACCTTGCCGGCGCCGATCAGGTACATCTCGGTGCCCACTTCGCCCTCTTGGAAGATCTTCTCGTTCGCGCGCACCTGCTTCTGCGTGGCGATGTTCGCCACCTTGTCCAGATGGTCGGCGGTGAGGTTGGCGAAGAGCGGAATCTTCTTGAGCTGTGCGGGATCCAAGGTCTCCCCGGGCCGCTTTTCACTGTACCAGAAGGTCCGGGCGGTCGCCCTTTTCCGAGGTAGACTGCGCCGCACGTTGCAAGGAGCCATCGTGGAGAAGCACCAGGTCGTCATCATCGGATCGGGTCCAGCGGGATACACGGCGGCCATCTACGCGGCGCGCGCGAATCTCAAGCCGCTGCTGTTCTCGGGGCTGCAGCCTGGCGGCCAGCTGACGATCACCACCGACGTCGAGAACTACCCCGGCTTTCCCAAAGGCGTGCTGGGGCCGGAGATGATGGAGCTGTTCCGTGCGCAGGCCGAGCGATTCGGGACGGTGATCATCGACGGCGTGGTCACGAAGGTCGACCTGTCGCGGCGGCCGTTCCACATCGAAGGCGACGGCGGCCACAAGATGCTCGCGGAGACCGCGATCATCGCCACTGGCGCGTCCGCCAAATGGCTCGACATTCCCTCGGAGAAGCTGCTCTCCGGCCATGGCGTCTCCGCCTGCGCCACCTGCGACGGCTTCTTCTTCCGCGGCAAGGAGGTCGGCGTCGTGGGGGGCGGCGACACCGCCATGGAAGAGGCGACCTTCCTCACCAAGATGGCGAGCAAGGTGACCGTCATCCACCGTCGCGAGGCGCTCCGCGCCAGCAAGGTGATGCAGGAGCGGGCGATGGCCAACCCGAAGATCGCCTGGGCCTGGAACCAGGAAGTGACCGAGATCCTCGGCGAGAAGCAGAGCGGCGTGCGCGGAGTCCGCACCCGGGACACGCGGACCGGAGAGATGCGCGAGATCCCGATGGGCGGTCTCTTCATCGCCATCGGCCACGAGCCCAACACGTCGCTCTTCAAGGGCCAGCTCGCGATGGACGAAGTCGGCTACATCAAAGTGGCGGCGGGCACCACGCGGACTTCCGTCCCCGGAGTGTTCGCCTCGGGCGACGCGGCCGATCCCGTCTACCGGCAGGCGGTGACCGCGGCGGGAACCGGTTGCATGGCTGCGATCGACGCCGAGCGCTTCCTCAGCTCCGGAGGGACGCACTAGAACGACTAGCGCGGAACCTTCTTCGCCCGGGAAGCCGGGGTGAGCGGCTGATCGGGCCGCGGCTGCGGCGCCTCGTCGTTGCGGTTCCACTCGCCCGTGCGTCCGCCGCTCTTGTGCACGAGCCGCACGGAAACCACTTCCATCCCGCGGTCGTGCCGCTTGGCCATGTCGTAGATGGTCAGCGCCGCGGCCATCGCCGCGGCGAGAGCCTCCATCTCCACGCCGGTGCGCTCGATGGCGTGCACCCGAGCCTCGATGCGAACCACGCCCGCGCCCTCGTCGCAGGCAACGTCGACGTCGGCGCCGGCAAGGACGATGGGATGGCAGAGCGGCAGGATGTCCGGAGTCCGCTTCGCGGCCATGATGCCCGCCAGCCGCGCCGCGGCCAGCGCGTCGCCCTTCTCCAGCCGGCCCTCGTTGAGGAGCTTGAGCGTCTCGCGCGAGCAGCGGAGCTCGGCGCGCGCGATCGCCACCCGCGACGTGCGATCCTTCTCCCCGACGTCGATCATCTTCATGGTGGGAGTCTATAGCCCGCGATCGCGGAGCTGCTCGTCGTCCTCGCCATTGAGGTGGCCGACCTCATGCATCAGGGTGTCGCGCACTTCGCGCCGCAGCTCGTCGTCGTTGTGGGCAGCGCGGGAAAGGTTTCGCCGGTAGAGCAGGATGGTCGGACGGGCCTCCGGCGAAGCGGTCTCCGCGGCCGGCCGGAAGAGGCCGAGAATCCCCGGCGACAGCGGAGGATCGGTGGCGACGAGGTCGCCGACG
Organism: Deltaproteobacteria bacterium; assembly: GCA_005879535.1. Classification (NCBI taxonomy): domain Bacteria; kingdom Pseudomonadati; phylum Myxococcota; class Myxococcia; species Deltaproteobacteria bacterium. The sequence continues at coordinate 12,473 of VBKI01000047.1, forward strand.
TCCGGCAGGTCCGTGACCTCGAAATTCGCCTTCGCCAGGCCGGCCTTGATCGACGGTGGCAGCTTCTCGAGCTCCTCCTGGACGATCGTCTGGAACACGGTGCGCGGCGCCTGCGCCGTCGGCTTGAACGCTTCGGGGTCCAGCTTGTGCGCTCGCGCGAAGTGTACGGCGGCCGCTACGTCGTCCTGCGCGCGCTCTGCAATCAGCCCGAGGTAGTGCTCGGCCCACGCGTCTGGCGTCTCGGCGGCGAGCCGCAAGAGCTCTGCCTTGGCCTGATCGAATCTGCAGAGCTCGAACAAGGCGACGCCCTTCTCGCGCCTCGCCTCGCGATCCTTCGGCTCGTACTCCAGCGCTTTGGTGGCGGCGGCCAATGCGTCGCCCGGGCGGCCGAGGTCGTCGAGCGCCATCGCCTGGAGAAGGTGCAATTCCTTGAGCAGCGAGCGGTCGCGGCCCTTCTGCGCGCGCGGCAGACCTCGCTTCACGTACTGGAGCGCGAGCTCGAGATCGTCCCGGGACCCCAGCCGCCGCACGTGGAGATCGGCGGCGGAGCGCAGGATCTCCGGATCGTCCGGGTCGAGAGCCATCGCCCGGGCGTACGCGGTGCGCGCCTCGTCGATGTGGCCCAATTCCGCCAGCGCGGCGCCGCGGAAATGGTGCGCGGCCACGCTGGCCGGATCACCGCGGCTCGCCTCGCGTGCGCACTCGAGCGCGTTCTCGTAGCGGCCTGCCTCGAAATCGCGCGCCGCCTCGTTCAGCAAGTCGGGGAGCGCCGCTTCGCGGCCTCCGGCGACGTTGAGGCACGGTGCCGGGGGAGCATGGGCCTCGCGGCGCGAGTCGGAGGAGGCGGCATCGAGCGGCTTGGCGACGGACGCCGACGGGCCGCCGACGAGCGATGACTTCTGCAACGGAATGAGTGGAGGGACGACGGCGACGGACTGCTCCCTGCACGAGATCGCGGCAACCGAGGCGACGGTGACCACGAGCAGGTAGCGGGGGAGCTTGTGTGTCATCGCTGGCTTGTCGAACACTCGGGCGCGCCCTTGGCCTTCCCGACAGGCGGGCCGCGCGGCACCCACACGGTACCACACGCCGACTGACCGAGCAGACCCTCCAACGCCAGTGTGTCTGGCAATCGGGCTCGACTCAAGTTCCGTTTCGCCGCCGGCGTACGGAGAGCGCCGTCAACACAAAGGCGGCCAACCACCCGATCGTTCCATCGGCGTGTGAGCAGCCGTGGGAGACTGTGTCCGGCAGCTTTCCGCCGCCGATCCCGCTGCCGGCATCGAACGGCGGGTTGGAACCGCCGTCAGCCGGCGGCTGGCAGTTCCCGCACAGATCGCCGGGACCCCCCGCGTCGGCCAGCCCTGCGTCTGGCGTTCCCGCGTCCGGCGTGCCGGCATCCGGGGTTCCTGCGTCGGGCGCGCCGGCGTCGGGTGTTCCCGCGTCGGGGGTTCCGGCGTCGACGGGCGGAGGCGGAGAGCCCGCGGGATACACGACGAGCCCGGAGCTGAGCGTCGCGTCGACCGTGACGCCGTTGAGCGTCACCGCGGACGCCGCTGGTGCATATGCCTGGAAGTCGCGGACCGGATTGCCGGTCACCGCCAGCGTCGTGCCGACGAGCTTCGTCTCGATCGCGTTCGCGCTCTGCGTGGACAGCAGGAGCCGTCCTCCGCTCTGGTCGGAGATGCTTCCGGGCCCGAACAGCACGGCGCGCGCCGGAGCTCCCGTCGCATCGCGCCCCGCCATGCCGACCTGCGAGCCGGTGAGCACGAGATCTCCCGCGCTCTTCCCAACCGCGCCGGCGCCGGCGAAGATCCAGCGTTCCTCGAGCGGCGAGCCCGGAGCGACTACGGCGCCGGCGCCGACGTCGGCGTCGTCGAGGCGGTTCACGGCAGTACGCGACGCCCACTGCGAAGTCGCCACCGGGATCAACGCGTGGAGGAACTGCACGTTCGCGGCGTTTGCCGAGGGCCGCACGCGCACCCAAAAAACCTGCCCGTCCGGATCGAACTGATCCATCAGCTGCGCCGTCTGTGTGCCGGTGGTCGCGGTCCACGAGGACGGAGCAAGCACGCGAATGCCGAGGGACTGCTGCGCCTTGCCGATGCCTTGCACCCAGCCCGAGGCCGTGTCGACGGAGACGCCGTCGTTGAAATGGCAGATCCAGTCGTAGGCGTGCGCGCTGGCCGCCTCGACGTCGTCGCGCACCAGCGCGTACCGTCCGCGCGCGAGCACCACGATGCGATCCCAGCGCGAGATCCCCAGCGCGGTCGCGAAGAGCTTCGCACCCGCGCCTCCGGCGATGGCGTAATCGGCGGTGCCGGTGGGCGTGAAGAGCGGCGTCGACACGCGGTTGAAGAACCATCCGTTGCCGTAGTTCGAATCCGAGACGCGCGTGTCGCCGAGCTGTCCGGTGCCGTCGACGAGGATCGCGTTGTGATACGCGGTCTGGTTCGCGGGGTACTGGTAGTCGGTGCTCCTGCCGGCGTCGTAGCCCATCGCCTCCGGCGCAAGCCACACTCCACGGCCGAAGAGCCAGAAGGTCATGTCGTCGTTGTGGTCGTGGCCCCAGTCGAGCCAGCCGCCTGCCGGCGACCCCTGGACCGCCAGCCGGTTGAAGTTGACGCGCCCGCCGTACACGCCGGCCTTGAACCCCAGCGCCAGATCGCCGCGATCCCACGTCGTATGCAGCGCGGCCGACCCGATGTCGGTGAAGAACCCGTCGAGCGGCAGCGTGTGTGGGTCGGAGGCCGCGACCGTCGCGTCGTAGCCGATGAACTCGAACACGTCGTACCAGAGCTCGGGAAGGAAGTTCCCGCGGCCGACGGCGTTGATGTACCGCTGCGCGGCCGCCTCTGCGAATCCGTCGCCGAACCGCGAGGCAACGAAGCGGCTGATCTGCATCACCATCTGGCCCGGCCAGTGTGTGAAGTCGCCGAAGGGCAGAATCACCTGCCGCGGCGCGTCCGGAATGCCTGCGTAAAGGAAGAAGAGGCCGTACCCGCGCAGAAGGCCCATGTCCGTGTAGTCGGAGCCGGCGCGGCGCATCGCCTGCCAGAAGGGCAGCGACATGGCGAGCCCATACCCTTCGTAAGGCAAGCCCTCGTGCCAGGACCCATCCGGGATGAGGCCGATCGTCTGCTGCAGCATGTCGAGGTTGCCCTGCGCGAGGGAAAGCCAGTTGGAGGCGCGCGAGTCCTCCCCTTGCAGCACCAGCGCCGCCATCCCCAGGCCGGCCGTGTCGATCCAGTTGTGGTTCTGCAGGTACTCGTCGACCCACCACGCGTCGGGCATGTACGCCGCGACCTTCTCCGCCTCGACGCCGATCCTGTTCGCGATCGTCGCCTGATCCGCCGCCGACAGCGTCTCGTAGATCCAGTCGTACGCGACGGAGTTGCCGAGCAGCATGTGGGCGGTGTTCAGGTCCGGGCCGCCGAGATCGGCGGTCTCGCCGTTGTCCCAGCTGCTCCAGTCTGCGTAGGTGAGAAGTTGGCTCCGGGCCATCGCGGCGTACTGCGCGTTGCCCGTCATCTGGTACGCGAACGCCCAGACCGCGACCTGGTTCCCGAGGAACCGGTAGTCGTCGTAGTCGCCCGGCGTCGGCGCCGGGTCGTTGAGGTGCTGATCGAGGATGGCGGTGATGTGCGAGGCGATCGCCGCGTGCGTCGTTTGCGCGGACTGCCGCAGGGCAGGGACGTCGGAGGCGCCGAAGAACAGCGACGGATGCGTCGCCGCGATCAGGGCTGAGACGAGAGCCAGCAAATACGCCTCCTCGAGGCGCGTGCCCGGCTTCCGGCGACGTTCACCCAGCGGTCCGCGGGATTGCGGAAGCGCTGCCCCTTCCCGGCCAGCCGCGCCCTCCCGCCAGGGGAGAGCGCCGCGCCGGTCGAGGAGAAACCCTACGGGGCCTCGCTGGGTTGGGTCGAGGTGTGAAACCGCACACCCTTGCGTATCCGGCTCACGCCTGAAGGAACGCGAGCGGTCCTTCGAAAAAGACGCGCCGCCGCAGCTCGTCACTCAGACCGGCGGCCTTCAGCGCCTCGGCGGCCTTGGGCAGCGCGAGCAGATCGGTCGGGCCTTCGCCGATGTCGCTCGTGAGGACGATGCCGTCGGCGCCGTGCTTCGAGATCAGCGCCGCGGCGGCTTCCGCCTCGAAGAGGCCAGGCTGCAGGGTGAGGCCGGCCCAGCATCCGATGCCCCGGGCGAGCGCGAAGGTTTCAGCGTTCACGTGATCGACGAGCACGCGCTCAGGCTCCACCGCCGATTCCTTCAGCAGCGCGAGCAGCCGCCGCGTTCGCGCCGCCTTCTTCCGGTCGGGAGTGTGCACGATCACCGGCTTGCGCAGTCGGGCGGCAAGCTCGAGCTGGCGCGAGAGGATCTCTTCCTCGCGCTCGCCGCCGTCCTGCAGGCCGAGCTCTCCAAGGGCGACTACCCGCGGATCGTCGAAATAGTGCGGCAGCCGCTGCAGCAGGTCGTCGACGCCGTGCCAGGGGATCCGCGAAGGATGCAGCGCCAGCGCCACCATGGGCCGGATGCCGGCCTGCCGGAGGCGCGCGGTCTGCACGCGGACCAGCTCGTCCCAGTGCCGCCGCAGATCGGCAGCGCTGCCCGCCCCTGCGTCCCGGGCGCACGTCACCGCAGCTTTCACGCCGAAATACGCCAGCGTCGCCAGATCCTGGTCGGGAATCCCGTCGGCGTGCAGGTGCAGATCGACGAACATGTGGAGGACGCTAACATGTGGCATCCACTTGGCAGGAGGCGGCCGACTGCCTACCAAACCGGGACAACTGCGCGGGGGGAAGGTCTTGTCGGAAGCCGGACAGAAGATCGCCGCCGTCGTGCTCGCCGCGGGCAAGGGCATGCGGATGAAGTCGGAGAAGGCGAAAGTGCTTCACGAGGCCTCGGGACGGCCCATCGCGTTCTTTCCCATCCGGGCGGCCCTGGCCCTCGACGCGTCGCCCGTGGTGGTCGTGATCGGGCACCAGGCAGACGTCGTGCAGGATGTGCTCGGACGTCAGTTCGCCGGCGCGCCCGTCCGCTTCGCGGTTCAGGCGCAGCAGCTCGGCACGGCGCATGCCGTGCTCTGCGCGGAGGAAGCGCTTCGCGGGTTCGAGGGAAGCGTCCTCATCCTCGCGGCCGACGTTCCGCTGATCCGCGTCGAGACGTTGCAGAAGCTGATCGCGGCGCGGCAAGGCGCGGACGTCGCGCTGATCACCTGCAAGGCCACCGATCCGACCGGGTACGGCCGCGTCGTGCGCCGCCGCGACGGCACGGTGGCGAAGGTCGTCGAAGAGAAGGATGCCTCGGTGGAGGAACGCAAGATCTCCGAGATCAACGCCAGCATCTACCTCGCGGACGCGAGATTCCTCCTCGGTGCGCTGCGGGGGGTGGGACGCAACAACGCCCAAGGCGAGTACTATCTGACCGACATCGTCGCCAGGGGCCGCGCGGTTGCGGTCGTGGCGGAGGAGAGCGAAGTGTCCGGCGTCAACGATCGCGCGCAGCTTGCCAGGAGCGCCGCGCAGCTTCGCGAGCGGCGCAATGCGCAGCTGATGAAGGACGGCGTCACCTTCCTCGACCCGGACGTCACGTACGTGGACGAGGGCGTGGAGGTGGGCGCCGACACGGTCCTCGAGCCGATGGCGTCGCTCCGGGGCAAGACACGGATCGGCCGCGGCGTCCGCATCGGCCAGGGCTGTGTGATCGTGGACAGCGAGATCGCCGATGGCGCCGAGATCCTGCCGTACTCTCATTTGACGGAGTGCCGGGTCGGGGCACGTGCCACGGTCGGGCCGTTTGCGCGCTTGCGGCCGGGTGCACAGCTTGCCGAGCAGACGCACGTCGGCAACTTCGTGGAGCTGAAGAATACGGTGCTCGGAAGGGGGAGCAAGGCAAGCCATCTGACGTATCTTGGCGACGCCGTGATCGGCGAAGGCTGCAACATCGGGGCGGGCACCATCACCTGCAACTACGACGGGGTGAACAAGCACGTCACCACCATCGAGGACGGCGCTTTCATCGGCAGCGACACGCAGCTGGTGGCTCCGGTGACCGTGCGCAAGGGCGCCTACGTGGGAACGGGCACTACGGTTCGGGAAGAGGTTCCGGCGGGTGCGCTCGCAGTGAGCGCGGGCAAGCAGCGGAACATCGAGGGGTGGGTCGAACGGAAAGCGCCGAAGAAGGCGTCGAAGAAAGCCTAGGGAGAACCGGGATCATGTGCGGCATCGTGGGATACGTCGGGGATGAGCAGTGCGCAGGCCTGCTGGTCGAGGGGCTGCGGAAGCTGGAGTACCGCGGATACGATTCGGCCGGCGTCGCCGTCCTTGGCGACAACGGCCTGTCGGTGGTGCGGGCCAAGGGCAAGCTGTCGAATCTGGAGAAGCGCCTCGGCGAGTCGATGCCGAAGGGCGCCACCGGCATCGGCCACACCCGCTGGGCCACGCACGGCAAGCCGTCCGACGAGAACGCGCACCCGCACAAGTACGGCGGCGTGGCGGTGGTCCACAACGGGATCATCGAAAATCATCTCGAGCTGAAGGAGGCGCTGACGCGGGCGGGGCACAAGTTCAGCTCCGAGACCGACACCGAGATCTTCGCCCACCTGATCCAGGTGGAGATCGAGAAGGGATTGCAGCTTCCCGAGGCGGTGCGCGCAGCGCTCGGCAACGTGAGAGGAACCTACGCGCTGGCCGTCGTCTCCGAGAAGTTTCCCGAGATGCTGGTCGTCTCCAAGAACGCGAGCCCGCTGGTGGTGGGTCTCGGCCAGCATTGCAACTTCGTCGCTTCCGACGTCCCCGCCATCCTCGCGCACACCCGCGACGTCATCTACCTGGAGGAGGGCGACTTCGCGGTGATCACCAAGCAGGGCGTGGAGCTCACCGACAAGGCCGGCCACAAGCTCTCCCGCGGCGTGAAGCGCATCGAGTGGACTCCGACCATGGCCGAGAAGAACGGCCACAAGCACTTCATGCACAAGGAGATCCACGAGCAGGCGCGCGCGCTCACTGACACCATCCGCGGCCGCGCCAGCGTCGAGGAGGGCGACGTCTACCTCGACGGCTGCCACCTGGACGCGAAGATGGTCCAGAGGTTCTCCAAGGTCCAGATCGTCGCCTGCGGAACGAGCTGGCACGCCTCGCTCACCGGCAAGCTGATGATCGAGACGCTGGCCCGGATGCCCGTCGAGGTGGACCTGGCGAGCGAGTTCCGCTACCGCGAGCCGCTGGTCGATGGAAACACGCTCTGCATCGCGGTCTCGCAATCGGGGGAGACGGCGGACACGCTGGGCAGCTTCCGCGAGGCGAAGGCGCGCGGGGCGCGGGCGCTGGCCATCTGCAACGTGGTAGGCAGCGCCATCGCCCGCGAGGCGGACGACGTGCTCTACACGCACGCCGGTCCCGAGATTGGCGTCGCCTCGACCAAGGCGTTCACCACGCAGCTCGCGGCGTTCTTCCTGCTGGCGGTGCGGCTCGGCCGCCTGCGCGGCACGCTCTCGGCGGCCGAAGCGCAGCGTCATCTGCAGGCGCTGAACGAGGTCCCGATGCTGGTCGAGCGGGTGCTCAAGTACGAGGACATCATCAAGCAGGCGGCGTACCGGTTCAGCCAGGCGCGCGATCTGCTCTTCCTCGGGCGGGGGCCGCAGTACCCGGTGGCGCTGGAGGGCGCGCTCAAGCTGAAGGAGATCTCGTACATCCACGCCGAGGGCTACGCCGCCGGCGAGATGAAGCACGGGCCCATCGCGCTGATCGACGAGAACATGCCGGTGATGGTGCTCGCGCCGCGCGACTCGGAGAGCGAGCCGGGCGTCAACTACGAGAAGATCCTCGGCAACATCCAGGAAGTGCGGGCGCGCGGCGGGCGGGTCATCGCCATCCACTCGGAGGGCGATGCGCGGGTGCCCTCTCTCGCGGAGGCATCGATTCCGCTGCCGCAGACCAACCCGCTGCTCATGCCGATGGTGTCGGTGATCCCGACGCAGCTCTTCAGCTACCACGTCGCCGATCACCGCGGCACCGACGTCGACCAGCCCCGCAACCTCGCCAAGTCGGTCACGGTCGAGTAGCGCCGACTCGACGGAGCGGGGTAGAAAACGCTCCATGCGTATTGTCGTCGTCGGGACCGGCTACGTCGGCCTGGTCGCAGGGGTATGCTTCGCAGACTCGGGGCATGCGGTGGTGTGCGTCGACGTCGACGCCGCGAAGATCGATGCCCTGAAGAAGGGCGAGAGCCCGATCTACGAGCCGGGCCTCGATGAGCTGCTGCACAAGAACATCGCGGCGGAGAGGATCAGCTTCTCCACCGCGCTGGCGGACGCGATGCGCGGCAGCGACGTGGTGTTCATCGCCGTCGGCACCCCGCAGCGCGACGATGGCGACGCCGACTTGCGCGCGGCCATGTCGGTCGCGCAGCAGGTGGCCGACTGCGCCGAGCGCTACACCGTGGTGGTGAACAAGAGCACGGTGCCGGTGGGGACCGCCGCGCGCATGCAGGCGGAGATCGCTGCGCGCGCGAAGGTGGAGATCGACGTCGTCTCCAATCCCGAGTTCCTCAAGGAGGGCGCCGCCATCGACGACTTCCAGCGGCCGGACCGCATCGTCATCGGGTCTCCCAGCGAGCGGGCGAAGGCGATCATGGCCGAGCTGTACGCGCCGTTCGTCCGCACCGAGAGCCCGATCTACTTCATGGACCCGCGCTCCGCGGAGCTGACCAAGTACGCCGCCAATGCCATGCTGGCGACGCGCATCTCGTTCATGAACGACGTGGCCATGCTTTGCGAGCGCGTGGGCGCGGACGTGGACTCGGTGCGCAAGGCGATGGGTGCCGACGAGCGCATCGGTCAGAAGTTCCTCTTCCCGGGATGCGGCTACGGAGGGAGCTGCTTCCCCAAGGACGTGAAGGCGCTGATCGCCACCGCGCGCAACCACGGCCTCGACTTCACGCTGCTCTCGGCTGTGGACGCGGTGAACGACCGGCAGAAGCGGCTCCTCGCGCAGAAGGCGCGGGCGCATTTCGGCGCCGGCAAGTTGCGGGGAAAGAAGCTCGCCGTGTGGGGCCTCGCCTTCAAGCCCAAGACCGACGACGTCCGCCACGCTCCGGCGCTGGCGCTGATCGACGAGCTGCTGGCGGAAGGAGCCGTGGTCGCCGCGCACGACCCGGTGGCGATGGACAACGTCCGCCGCGAGTTCGGCGACAAGGTCCAGTTCGTCAACAACCCTTATCTCGCCGTCCAGGGCGCCGACGGGCTCTTCCTCGTCACCGAATGGAACGAATTCCGCCAGCCAGACTTCGCTCGCATCAAGGCGGCGATGCGCCAGCCGGTCCTCTTCGACGGACGCAACATCTGGAATCCGGCCCGCCTGCGCGCGTTGGGATTCTCGTACTACGGGGTCGGCAGGAGCGCCTGAGCGGCGAGGAACCGCTCGATCCTCTTCCACAGCGCGGGAAGGTCCGCCGTCAGCTCGTGCCCTTCGTCGAGCTCGATGAGCCGGGCGCGCCCTTCCATGCGGCGGACGAATTCGCGGGCGAGAGCGGGATCGACCACCTCGTCTCTCGATCCCTGGATGACGAGCGTGGGGCAACGGGGGAGGGGAAAGCCCTGATGTCGGCCGGCATCCTCGAGAAAGGCCCAGGAGAGCTCCTCCTTCCGCCCGCGGGCGTAGTGATCGAACGCATACCGTCCGCGGCGCCGCCATTGCGCGACCTCCTGCGGGCCCATGCGCGCCGCCCAGCGCGGCGCCAGATCGAACGCAGGGGCGAGCAGCACGAGCGCTCTGGCGCGCTCGGGACGCATGGCCGCCCAGGTGGCCGCCGCGAATCCGCCGAGGGAGGATCCGAAGAGGATCGCCGGCTCATCCTCGCCTGCGAGTCCGTCGATCCGCGTGAGCATCCGCGAGACGGTGAGGTCGAAGAACGACGGCTCGTTGAAATCCGGGATCGCGAGCTCGACGCCGCGTTCGTGCAGGCGATCCCTGGCGAAACGCCCCTTGCTGGAGCTCGGGCCGCTCGCGAATCCGTGCACCCAGAGGAAGCGCATCGGGCTCTTTTATCCCGTGCCGGCGCAGAGCTGTGCTAGATCGCGCGCCGGCCATGCACCGCTTCAAGCCCTTGCTCCTGCTCGGCTTCGTGCTCACTGTCACGCAGGCCGCCGGCTGCGGCAACGCCTGCCTCAAGCTGGCGGATCAGATCTGCAACTGTCAGCCGGACGACGTCTTGAGGTCGGGGTGCCAAGCCCAGGTCAGGCAGCAGGAGAAGGTTTTTTCGATTCGGAACGAAGACGAGCAACTCTGCCAGGCGAAGCTGGACGCCAACGAATGCACTTGCGACAAGCTGACCACGCCGGAGGGAAGACAGGCGTGCGGACTCGCCTACACCTTCGCTCCGACGGAGACACCCGCTGCCACGCGCTAGCCGGGGGGGAACGCTGATGTCGAAGGTGTGCGTGACCGGCGTGGCGGGCTTCATCGGCGGGCATCTCGCCGAGACCCTGCTTCGCGAAGGGCACGACGTGGTGGGGCTCGACGATTTCTCCAGCGGCAAGCGGGACACGGCGGCGCTGCTCGCGAAACATCCGAAGTTCACGCTCATCGAAGGCTCCGTCGCCGATCGCGAGACGGCGCGACGGGCCGTGGAGGGGTCCACCTGGGTGTTTCATCTCGCAGCCATTCCCTCGGTGCCCCTGTCCATGGCGGAACCGGAGAGGACCAATGCCGTGAACGTCGGCGGGACCGTCAACGTGCTGGAGGCCGCCCGGGCGGCGGCCGTCAGCCGGGTGGTGCTGGCCTGCTCGTGCGCGGCGTACGGCGACAGTCCCGAGCAACCGAAGCACGAGAACCTGGTCCCCCGCCCGATGAGCCCTTACGCGGCGCAGAAGATCGCCTGCGAGCTGTACGCCCAGACGTATACGCGCGCGTACGGCCTGCCGTGCGTGGCACTGCGGTTCTTCAACGTCTACGGGCCGCGGCAGGACCCGAAGAGCGAGTATGCCGCCGCCATCCCCCGGTTCACCACGCGGCTCCTCGCCGGGCAGCGGCCCATCGTGTTCGGAGACGGGCTGCAGACGCGCGACTTCGTCCATGTCGAAGACGTCGTCCGCGCGAACCTGCTCGCGGCGATGAGCGAGAAGGCGCCGGGCGAGGTGATCAACGTCGCCAGCGGGCGCAGCTCGTCCCTGCTCGATCTGATCGCCACGCTCAAGCAGGTGATCGGCGAGTCCGCGGCGCGGGTGGAGATCGAGTTCCAGGCGCCGCGGCCCGGAGACCTCCGGGAGTCGTCGGCGGACATCTCCAGCGCGCGGGCGCTGCTCGGATTCGAGCCACGCCTGCAGCTCGCGGAGGGCCTCGCCGGCGTCGTGGCGTTCTTTCGAGGCGCCATGACCGGTTCAGCCTCGAGCAATAGCCGGCAAAGCCGCTCTAGATCGGCCTGAAACTCTCGAGCAGCGCCGCGATGTCCGCGGGCAGTGGCGACTCGAATCGCATCGGCTCCCCGCTCACCGGGTGCGGCAAGCTCAGCTCGCTCGCGTGCAGCGCCTGGCGCCACAGGCGCAGCTGGCGGCGCTCCTCGGCGGTGATCAGCTCGTCGAACATGCCCGGCGGCGCGGGCGAGCCGCCGCTCTCCGCCAACCGGAGGAAGATCTCCTCGGAGGGGCCGTACAGCTTGTCTCCGAAGAGCGGGAATCCCGCCGCGTGCAAGTGCGCACGGATCTGATGCTGCCGGCCCGTGCGAGGAACGCAGCGGAGCAGGGTGGCCCCTTCATAGCGTCGAACCACCTCGCACGAGGTGAGGCAAGGAGCACCCGCGGCGTCGACGCGCACTTTCACCTTCACCCTGCCGCCGCCCACGACGAGCGGCAGATCGATGTCGAACCGGTCCTCTGGCGGCGAACCCTGCACCACCGCCAGGTAGGCTTTCTCGACCTCGCGGCCGGCGAAGGCGGCCTTCAGGCGCCGGGTGTGGAGGGACGAGCGTCCACAGGCAAGGAGTCCGCTGGTTTCCCGGTCCAGGCGGTGAGCAGGGTCCGGCTTTTCTCCGCGGGCATTGCGGTGCCGCTGCTCCAGGGCCCAGGTCAGCGTCGTCATGTGATAGCGCGCGGTGGGGTGCACGGCGAGGCCCGCGGGCTTGTCGACGACCAGCAGCGCCTCGTCTTCGTAGATGACCGGCACGTGCGGCGGCTCGCCCGAATCGCCCGGACTTCTCTTGCGCAGCGAGAAGCGCAGGCCGGGCCAGATCTTCGTGTGCGGAAGCAGCTCCGCCTCCGTGTGAACCAGGGCGCGGCCTCGGAGCAGGCGATCGAGACGGTCCGGCGGGAGCGGGCGCTTCAGCTTCTCCGCCACGTACGCGGCGAGCGTCCAGCCCGCGTAGTTGGGCTCGACCTCGTAATGGATGAGCGAATCGTCCGCCAGGCTGTCTCCCAGTCATCTGTATAACAACGGAAGTTGCGGTCCCCGACAGCCGTGCGCACGGTAGCCGGGTGAAGATTCTTCACGTCGTCGGAGCGCGCCCGAACTTCATGAAGGTGGCGCCCATCCTCGCCCAGCTTCGCCGGCTCGAGGGAGTGAAGCAGGTCCTGGTGCACACCGGACAGCACTACGACGCGAGGATGTCGGACGTCTTCTTCCGCGACCTCGGCATGCCGGATCCCGACGTCCACCTCGGCGTGGGGAGCGGCACCCACGCGCAGCAGACGGCGAAGGTGATGATGGAGATCGAGCCGGTCCTCGTCCGCGAGCGCCCCGACGTCGTGGTCGTGGCAGGCGACGTGAACAGCACGGTCGCCGTCGCCCTCGTGGCGGCGAAGATGGGCGTGGCCATCGCGCACGTCGAAGCCGGCTTGCGTTCGCGCGACTGGACGATGCCGGAAGAGATCAATCGCGTCCTCACCGACCGCCTCTCCGATCTGCTGTTCACGCCCTCGCGCGACGGCGACGAGAACCTGCGCCAGGAAGGGATCGATCCGGCGCGCGTGCACTTCGTCGGCAACGTGATGATCGACTCTCTCCACGCCGCTCTGCCGCGCGCGCGGGAAAGCCGCATCCACCAGCGCCTCGAGCTTGGCCGCGGCAACTACGCGCTCGCGACCCTGCATCGGCCGGCGAACGTCGACGAACCGGTCGCGCTCGGGCGCCTGCTTTCGGCGCTGACCGAAGTCGCGGCGCAGGTACCCGTGGTGTTTCCCATCCACCCGCGGACGCGCGCACGCCTCCCGCCGGACCTCGACGCGCCCGGCTTGAGGCTGGTGGAGCCGCTCGGGTACCTCGACTTCCTCGCCCTGATCGCGGACGCGAGGCTGGTGATGACGGACTCGGGCGGAATCCAGGAGGAAACCACGGCGCTCGGCATCCCGTGCCTGACGCTGCGCGAGAACACCGAACGCCCGGTGACGGTGGAAGTGGGGACGAACCAGCTCGTCGGGACCGACCCGGCGAGGGCGGTCGCGGCGGCGCGCGAGGTGCTCGCCGGCGGGGGCCGGCGCGGACAGATTCCCGAGTTGTGGGACGGGCGCGCGGCGGAGCGGGTGGCAGGGGTGCTGGTCGGGTTCTGCGAGAGGGGACGATGAAGCGGAAGACGAGAAGGCGGTTCGCGAAGTTGCGCCGTCTGCGTTCGCGGCTGTTCTAGCCGCTCCCGCACGAAGTGCGGGTATGCGGCTACGCAGCTGCTTTAAGCTGTACAGGCCCTCAAATGCGGCCTAAACGAGGCGCGTGCAGGCCGCGCTCATCGTTCCGGTCGCTTTGGCGGCGGCGCTCTGGCTGTGGTTCCTGGCCCGCGGGCGGACGCGGGGCAACCTGAAGCGGATCGCGCTACGGGTCACGCTGCTCGCCCTCGCCGGATTCCTCGTGGGCGTCGCAGCCCAGCGCGGCTTGCTATTGCACGCGTCGCCGGGCTTCCGGATCGCGCTGGTTCTCGCGGTGGTGATCGTCACCGTCGGGTACCTCTATCTCACGCGCTTCTGCGGCGCCTGCGGACGCATGGTGCGCAATCTCCGCATTCCGACCTGCCCGCGATGCGGCGCGTACCTTCCCCGCCACGGCATGACGGCGCGGTTGCGTCGCCCGGGCGACGAGCGGCTCTGGACGCCGAAGGACAGGCCGCGTCCCTCGCGCTCGCGTCATCCGGAAGGCCCCAGCGCGTGAACGGACACCTCGATCTGTCCGGGGAAGTCAAGCAAGGTCTGTTGCTCACCGGGGAAGTCGGCGCCGACGAGGTGACGCGTCTCTTTGCCGAGCACGGCGAGAGCGCGCTGCACCGCCTGCGCGGCGCGTTCGCGGTGGCCCTCTGGGACGAGAAGTCGAGGTCCCTGCTGCTCGCGCGCGATGCCCTCGGACGAAAGCCGCTCTACTACTGCGTCTCCGGCAAGCAGATCTGGTTCGGGACGCGCTCGCCAAAAGCAGCGCCGCGCGGCCAGATCGACCGCGCCGCGCTCTCGGACTATCTCGAGCTCGGCTACGTTCCCGCGCCAGCCACGACCTGGAGCGCGGTGCGCAAGGTGCCTTCCGGACACCTGGTCCGGTTCAATGAGTCCGGCGCGCGCCTGGATCGCTGGTTCGAGACGCCGCTGCCCGGTTCCGGGCCCAGGCCCTCGCGCATCGCGGTGCGCGCGCGTTTGGAAGAGGCAGTCCGGCGGCGGCTCGCCGACCGGCCGGCGACGTTGCTCTCCGGAGGACTCGACTCGAGCGCGCTTGTCGCCCTGATGACCCGGCTTTCCGGCCGGGTTCGCACCTATGCAGCCGGAAGCGACGAGGACCTGGAGCTGGCGCGGCGGATCGCGGAGCGCTTCCGATCCGAGCACCATGAGCTGCGCGTCGTGCACCGGCCGGCGGAGGACCTTCCCGCCCTGATCGCCGAGGCCGGCGAGCCGTTCGCGGACCCGGCGCTGCTCGCCATGGCGGGACTTCTGCGGGAGATGCACGGACCGGTGCTCACCGGGGACGGCGCCGACGAGCTCTTCGCCGGCCACGTCCGCTACCTGCGGGCGGCGCGCATCCCGGAGCTGCGGCCGGCCGCGAGCGCGGCAAACCTGCTCCGCAAAGTGGCGCCGATCCGCCACCGCGGCACGTTGCACCGGGCGGCCGTGACCCTGCGGACCACCGGGCCCGAGCGCGCGCGCGCGCTGGTGGAGATCTTCACTTTCGAGGAGCGGGCGGCGCTCCTGGGGAGCTCGGCCCGGACGGCGCCGGGCCCGCGCACCGCCGATCTCGAAGGGCTGGAGGCGGCGCTGGCGTTCGATCTGGAGGTCTCGCTTCCCGACGACGTGCTCTTCCGCCTCGACGTCGCTGCGAACGGGCGCGACGTGCGCACGCCGTTCGTCGACGTCGATCTGGCGCAGACGGTCGTCCCGCCTCCCTGGAGGGAGAAGCTCGGCCGCCTCCACGTGCGCCGGCTGCTGCGGGAAGCGGTGGCGGATCTGCTGCCCCGCGACGTGCTCATTCGTCCTCCGCGGCCTCCCTCGGTCCCGATCGGCGCCTGGCTCCGGGGACCGCTGCGGCAGATGCTCCACGATCTCGTGCGGGCGCCGACCGCCCGGATCAGGACCCTGCTCGACCCGCGCGCCATCGATCGCGCGCTCGCGCAATCGCTCGTGCCTCGAGGGAATCCGCAGCAGGCGTGGACTTTGCTTTGCCTGGAGCTTTGGGCGCGCAACCAGCGCGGGTAACGGATCGGGAGGTCTTCAGCTCTTCGTGCCGAGCGGGACGACGACCGGGGCACCGAGCTCTTTGAGGGCGAGACGCAGCAGCTCCTTGGCTTCGTCCGGCGGGAGCTCGCCCGTGCGCTCCGCTTCGCGCAACGCGGTGACGGCTTCCTCCGGACGGTCGGTGAGGATGCGGAGCCGGGTCCAGAGGGCATGGAAGCGGACCCAATCGTCCCGGTCGTCCTCGGCGTCGAAGAGCCGTTGCGACGCCGCCCAGGAAAGGATCTCTTCCTCGAGTGGGACGGCCCCCTTGCGCAGCTCGGCCAGCTCGACGGCGGTTTCCAGCAGGGTCAGCACCACCTCCTCCGCCCCGGCCGGCAGGGCTCCGCCCTCGCGAAACCCGCGCACGTCGCGGGACAGACCTTCGATGGCGCGCAGGAACGCCGTCTCCGCCCCTTTCACGTCGCCCGACTCGCGACGGGTGCGCCCCAGACCGATCTCCGCCGCGCTCAGGCCGGGCGCGAGCTGGAGGACCCGGCGAAACTCGTGCTCCGCGCCGTCCAGATCGCCGAGCTCATCGAGGTAGATCTCCCCCAGCGCCCCCCGGGCCAGCACCTCCGCCTCGCCTCCCTGCTGGGCGGCGCGGCGCAGGACGCGGATCGCCTCCTGCGGATCGGTCTGACGCAGCTCGAACGCGGCGTGTCGGATGTCGTCCAGAACTCCCATCCGAAAGCGTGGATAGCACGTTCCGGTTGCAGAGACGGCCCAGGTCGATTTACAACACGACGTGCGCCTCGCAGCCCTGATTCCCGCGCGCTACTCCGCCCAGAGACTGCCCGGAAAGCCTCTCGCCGACATCGGCGGGGTCCCGATGGTCGTGCGCGTCGCCGAGCGCGCCCGCCAGACCGCAGGCGTCGACGCGGTGGCCGTGGCGACGGACGACGCGCGGATCGTCGAGGCAGTCGAGTCTGCGGGATTTCGCGCCCTGATGACGGACCCGGCCTGCCGTAACGGGACCGAGCGGATCGCACAGGCTGCCCGCGATCTTCCCGCCGACGGCTATCTGAACGTGCAGGGGGACGAGCCCCTGATCGATCCGCGCGCGATCGCGCAGGTTGCCTCGCTCCTGCGCGCGGGCGCCCAGATGGCGACGCTTGCCCGCCCCCTGCAGCCGTCCGAGGCGGACCTTCCGCAGGTGGTGAAGGTGGTGCTCGACGACCGCCGCCGCGCGCTCTACTTCTCGCGCTCGCTCATCCCCTACCCGCGCAGCGGCGGCGAGGTGGCGCCGCTCGCGCACATCGGCATCTACGGATTCTCCTCCGAGACGCTGCAGCGGTTCGCGAAGCTCCCCGAGACCGCGCTGGAGCGGGCGGAGGGGCTCGAGCAGCTCCGGGCGCTCTCCTACGGGATCCCCGTCGACGTCGGAGTGGGCGATTATCGTTCGATTGCGGTGGATACGCCGGAAGATCTGGAGCGGGTGCGCCGGTTGTTCGAGGACGAGCAAAGGAGACACGGATGAGCGCATTTCGGACGGAGCGCCGGGGCGACCCCGCTCGCGGAAAGCGGACCAAGTACATCTTCGTCACCGGCGGCGTCGTGTCGTCGCTGGGCAAAGGGCTCTCTTCCGCATCGCTCGGCGCCCTGCTCGAAAACCGCGGCCTGAAGATCACCCACCTCAAGCTCGATCCGTACATCAACGTCGACCCGGGGACGATGAGCCCCTTCCAGCACGGCGAGGTCTACGTCACCGACGACGGCGGCGAGACCGATCTCGACCTCGGTCACTACGAACGCTTCAGCTCGGCGAGGATGTCCCGCAACAACAACGCCACCACCGGGCGCATCTACCTGAACGTGATCAACAAGGAGCGCCAGGGCGAGTACCTGGGCAAGACCGTGCAGGTGATTCCCCACATCACCGACGAGATCAAGCGCTTCATCTTCAGCGCCGTCGAGGAGAACGACATCGTCATCGTCGAGGTGGGCGGGACCGTCGGCGACATCGAGTCGCTGCCGTTCCTCGAGGCCATCCGGCAGATGAAGTACGACGTCGGCAGCGAGAACGCGCTCTACATCCACCTGACGCTCGTGCCGTACATCTCCACCGCGCACGAGGTGAAGACCAAGCCCACGCAGCATTCGGTGATGAAGCTGCGCGAGATCGGCATCCAGCCCGACATCCTCCTCTGCCGCACCGACCGGCCGCTCTCCAAGGAGATCAAGGACAAGATCGCGCTCTTCTGCTCGGTCGAGCCTGGCTCCGTCTTCACCGCGGTCGACGTGCAGACCATCTACGAGCTGCCGCTCGCGCTGCACGAGGAAGGGCTCGACGATCGGGTGGCGGAGCTCCTCAACATCTGGAGCCGCGCGCCCCGGCTCGACAAGTGGGAGCGCATCGTCAAGGCCATCAAGGAGCCTTCGCGCGAGGTGCGCATCGCGGTGGTCGGCAAGTACGTCGATCTCACCGAGTCCTACAAGTCGCTGAACGAGGCGCTGGTCCACGGCGGAATCGCCAACGACTGCCGCGTCTCGCTCGACTTCATCGACTCCACGCAGATCGAGCAGCTCGGCGCCGATACCCTGCTCCAGCATGTCGACGCCATCCTGGTGCCCGGCGGGTTCGGCGTGCGCGGCACCGAGGGGAAGATCGCCGCGGTGAAGTACGCCCGGGAGCGGAAGATCCCGTTCTTCGGCATCTGTCTCGGCTTGCAGATGGCGGCCATCGAGTTCGCCCGCGACGTCTGCGGGCTGGACAAGGCGAACAGCCACGAGTTCGACGAGGGCACGCCCCACCCGGTGGTCTCGCTGATGGCGGAGCAGAAGCAGGTCACCGCCAAGGGCGGGACCATGCGTCTCGGAGCTTATCCCTGCACGCTGAAGCCGGGCTCGCTCGCCTCGAAGGTGTACGGACGGCAGGAGATCAGCGAGCGGCATCGGCACCGGTACGAGATCAACAATGCCTACCGCTCGCAGCTCGAGGAGAGGGGGCTCGTCGCCAGCGGCATCAACGAGCAGCTCGGCCTGGTCGAGGTGATCGAGCTGCAGGGGCATCCGTATTTCATCGGCTGCCAGTACCACCCCGAGTTCCAGAGCAAGCCGTTCCAGCCGCACCCGCTCTTCGCCGGGTTCGTCAAGGCGGCGCTCGAGCAGCGCGCCCGCAAGGGGCTCTCGGTGCCTCCGCCGGCGCAGACTGCAACCACGCCGGAGATCGTCCTTTCTTCGGGCACGCCGGTAGCCAAAGCGTGAAGTTCGGCGGCGGCCAGCTGGTCGTGATCGCGGGTCCGTGCGTGATCGAGGGCGAGGAGTTCACGCTCCGTCACGCGCGCAGGGTGGCGGACGCCGCGCAGAAGCACGGGGTGCCGGTCGTCTTCAAGAGCAGCTTCGACAAGGCGAACCGCAGCAGCGGGAAGTCCTTTCGCGGTCCCGGGCTCGCCGAGGGGCTGCGGATCCTCTCGCGCGTAAAGAAGGAAGTCGGCCTGCCGGTGCTTACCGACGTGCACGAGCCCGCGCAGTGCGCGCCCGCCGCCGAAGTGGCGGACGTGCTGCAGATCCCGGCGTTCCTCAGCCGGCAGACGGATCTCATCGCCGCGGCGGGGCAGACCGGACGCGCCGTGAACGTGAAGAAAGGGCAGTTTCTCGCGCCGGAGGACATGAAGAACGTCGTCGAGAAGCTTCGCGAGGTGGGTACGCGCGACGTCCTTCTCACGGAGCGCGGCGCATCGTTCGGCTATCACAACCTGATCGTCGACATGCGCTCGCTGATCATCCTCCGGCAGCTTGCGCCGGTGTGCTTCGACGCGACGCATTCCGTGCAGCGGCCCGGCGCGCAGGGCACCGCGAGCGGCGGCGACCGGACGTTCGCCCCGGCGCTTGCACGGGCCGCCGCGGCGGTCGGCATCGACGCGCTGTTCTGCGAGGTGCACGAGGATCCCGATCGCGCCCTCTCCGACGGTCCGAACTCGCTCACGTTCGCGATCTGGGACGCGCTGGTCGGCGACGTGCTCAGGATCCGCCGCGCGTTGTCAGCCACAGCCCCGTAGCGATCACCACCAGGGCCACTGCATCGAGCGGCGCGAGCGGCTCGCCCAGCATCACCGCCCCGAGCAAGAGGCCGAAGACCGGCGTGAGGAAGAAATAGGCGCTGACCCGGCTCGCCTCGCCGTGCTGGAGGATCCAGAACCAGAGCATGGACGCGCCGATGCTCAGCACCACGATCAGGAATGCGAGGCTCGCCAGGACCGGAAACGTCCATTCGACCCGTGGCCTGCCCTCGATGAGCAGCGCAGCCGGCAACAGCACCGCTCCGGCGAGCAGGAGCTGCGCCGCGTTCAGCACCACCGGATGCGGCCGCCTGCGCCATCGCTTGTAGAGGATGTTCGAGAACACGAACGCGAGGACGCCCACGGCGGAAATCAGCACGTCGATGGGGCGCGCCTCCTGCGTCAGCGCCCGGGTGTGCATGGCGAGCACGACCCCGGAGAACCCGAGCAACAGGCCCACTGTCTTGCGCAGCGTGAGGGGCTCGCGCAGGAGCCACGGCGCCAGCAGTGCGAGAAGCAGGGGGTTGGTGCTGGCGACGATGGAGCCCATTCCGGCGGACAGGTGCCGCAGCGCCTCGTAGTTCAACCCGAGATAGAGGGCGTTGCCGCCGGTGCCGAGGAGCAACAGCCGCAGCCAGGTCCCCCTGTCGCCGGGGATGCGCAGGCCGGCGAGCCATGCGCCGACGAACAGCGCACCCCCGGCGAGGAAGAAGCGGATCCAGAGGATGGTGAGCGGCGGCGCGGCGCGGGCGAGGATACGGCTGGGGACGAACGCGGATGCCCAGAGAAAGACGTAGAGGATTGCGACGGCCGTTCCGAGGAGGCCCGCCGGATGATGCCGCGCGGGCGGCCGTGGACCGGTCACGGTGGCTAGGATGCCGTAGCGCGCGCCGCGACGCGCCGGCCGCCATGGTAGAAGCGCGCCGTGCCGAAGAAGCTGCCGCGCGCACTGCTGCAGCGCATCCGTCTGGTGGTGCTCGACGTCGACGGAACCATGACGGATGGCCGCCTCTACTACGGCGCGCAAGGGGAAGCCTTGAAGGCGTTCGACGTCCGCGACGGCCATGGGCTGCGGCTCTTGACGCTGTACGGCGGCGTGAAGCTCGCCGTGCTCACCGGACGCCGGGCGGACCTCGTGGAGCAGCGATGCCGCGAGCTCTCGATCGGGCATGTGGTGGGACAGAGCCGCGCGAAGGGCGACGCCATCGAGCGCATCGCGGCCGACCTCGCCATTCCCCTCGCCGAGGCCGCTTTCATGGGGGACGACGTGAACGATCTTCCGGCGCTGAGAAAGGTGGCGCTCTCCTGCGCGCCCGCGGACGCCGCTCCCGAGGTCCTGGCGGAAGTGCAGTGGGTGTCCCGCAGGCCCGCCGGACGCGGAGCGGTGCGCGAGCTGTGCGAGGTGCTCCTGGCGGCGAAGGTCGGTTGGCCCCCGCCTGAAGAAGAGCCGAAGCCCGTTCCGCAGGCATGAGCGTCGGCCGGCGAAAGCGCTTCCGACGCGAGCTGCGCGTCCGGGCGCTCCTCGCGGCCCTGCCTCTCCTCCGCGTTCTGCCGCTCCGCGCAGGAGCCGCGCTGGGCTGGCTGGCCTGGTATCTGGTGCCGCGGCAACGGCGGCTGGCGCAGGCGCACCTGGCGCTCGCGTTTCCGGAGCGGAGCGAAGGGGAGCGCGCGCGGATCGGCCGCGCCAGCTTCGTCAATCTCGGCCTCGCGGCGCTGGAGGCGGCGCGCGCTGACCGCCTCGACATTCGCAAGACCGTGGAGCTGGGACCCGATGCCGAACGCGTTCTGCGAGCGGTACAGGCGGAGGGCAACGGCGTGGTCCTGGTGACCGGGCACATCGGGGCGTGGGAGCTCTTCGCCCGGCGTGTCGCCGCGCTGGGGTTCCCCTGCGGCACGGTCGCGAAGGAGGCGCACGATCCCCGTCTCACTGCGCTGCTGCAGCGGAGCCGCGAGGCGGCGGGCGTGCGGGTCTTCTGGCGAGGCGACCCGATGTCCGCGCGGCAGATCCTCCGCTTCCTGCGCGCCGGTGGAATGCTCGGCTTTCTCATCGATCAGGACACACGGGTCGCCGGCCACTTCGTTCCGTTCTTTGGCCGCCCGGCATTTACGCCGCGTGCCGCCGGCGACCTGGCGGCACGACTAGGGGCGCCGCTGGTGTTCGCTTGCGCGCATCGAGTGGCAAGCGGCGTGCATCGGATGGTCGTGCGACCGGTCGACGTTCCTCGCACGGGCGATCGCGAGCGAGACTCTTTCGCGCTCACCGCCGCAGCCACCAGGGAGATCGAGGAAGAGATCCGGAAACGGCCGGACGAGTGGGTCTGGATGCACCCCCGCTGGCGTACACAGAGCGGCGATATTGCAAGGAAAAACTAGTTCGCGAGCGAACAGAAAAACGCGCGGGAACGCCTCGACAGGGAAACAGCGCGGTGATAGCCTTTCCCTGCAAATGAGAAGCCAGAATGCACGCGCTGTCTTCCGAGTGGTCGCGCCCGTTCTGGTGGCTGCCTGCGGCAACGGCCTACCCCCGCGAATATCCTCCATTTCCCTACGTGATGACGCTCCTGACCTTTCCCTGCGAAGCGTAGCGTTCGCCCGCCTGGCTGAAGGGCGGGTGGTGGCCCGAGGGAACGCCGAGCGGCTCGACTACCGGCGCGCCGGCGCCCGGATGGAGGCGGTCCGCGGCGGCGCCGTGATCGACCCGGACCCGGGCACCGGCATCGCGGCGTTCGGCTCCGTGCGTTTCATCGCCGAGCGGGTCGAGGGCGAAATTGCGAACCGCAGAGGGATCGCCTCGGGCGCCGTTCGGGTCGACACATCGCGCGGAGATACCGCGCGGACCGAACGCGTGTTCTACGACGGCGACTTCCTGCGCAGCGACGTGCCGGTGGCGGCGGAGGGGCCCGGCTACCGCGTGGACGGTCGCGGGATGGTCGCGCGCACCGATGGCACGTCCATCCGGCTCACCGATGGCGTGGTCGGGCAACTGCAGACGGAGGCGCGGCGGTGACCGGCGCGATCGTTCTCCTGGCGGCGGCCGCTCTCCTCTCCGGCCCGCTGGATTTCAACGCTCGCGACATGCGCATCGAGCCGCAGGGTCGGCGCGTGCTCCTCGATGGGGACGTCCGCCTCACGCGCGGCGATCTCCACGTGACGGGCGAGCACGCCGTCGCCGAGTACGGGAAGCAATCGGCGCAAAAGGCGCGGGCCAGGAAGGCCGAGGCCGTCGCCGGTGGGCAGACCGTTGAACGGTTTACGGTCCGCGGCAACGTGCGCGTACAGCGCGGCTCGCGGACGGCTACGGGCGAACAGGGCGTCGTCGACGTCAAGGGTCAGACGCTCGTCCTGACCGGAACGCTCGAGACGCCTCCCATGGTTCGCGACGGGGCCGAGACGCTTTCCGGGGAGCGGATCCTGCTGCGGCTCGACAGCGAGGACGTCGACGTGATCCGTCCCCGCGTCGTCCTGCGGCGGTCGCTGGCCGAGGAGGGTCACGCTGCTCCTCCCACGCCGGTCAAGGTGGAAGCGGACCATCTCGTGCTGCTTCAGGCGCGCCGGCTGGCGCGTTTCACCGACGACGTCGTGCTTCGCCGCGGCGACGCGGTGGCGCGCAGCCCGCGGATGGAGGCGCGTTACGACGCCGACGGGCAGCTCACCAGGCTCGAGCTGCGGGGAGGCGTGGACGTGCGCCAGGGGGACCGGCGGGCCACCGGGGAAAGCGCCGACTACGATGCCCAGGCGCGAACGCTGGTGTTGCAGGGCGATCCGAAGCTCTACGACCAGGGCGACGTGCTGACCGGCGACCGCATCGATCTCGCGCTCGACTCCAAGGAAGTGCGCGTCGAGCGCGCCCGCGGCCGGCTGCGCCCCGAAGCCCACAAGCGCGAGGCCGCGGCGCAATGACGACGCTCCACGCGCACGGCCTCTCCAAGAGCTTCCGCGGACGCCGCGTCGTCGACGGCGTGTCCTTCTCCGTGGCGCCCGGCGAGGTGGTGGGCCTTCTCGGACCGAACGGCGCCGGCAAGACCACCAGCTTCCATTGCGTGGTCGGCCTCCTCGCGCCGGACGCGGGCGAGGTGCGCCTCGGCGAGAGGGACCTCTCCGGCCTTCCCCTTCACGAGCGCGCCCGGATGGGAATCGGCTACTTGCCGCAGGAGCCGTCGATCTTCCGCAAGCTGACGGTGCGGCAGAACTTCCTGCTCGTCCTGGAAGGCTTCGGGATGAAGCGGGCGGAGCAGGAGGAGAAGGCCGACGAGCTGTTGACGGAGTTCGATCTGTTGCGCGTCGCGGACGCCCGTGGAGAGACGCTCTCCGGCGGGGAGCGCCGGCGCGCGGAGATCGCCCGCTCGCTGCTCGCCGATCCGCGCTTCATGCTGTTCGACGAGCCGTTCGCCGGCATCGATCCCATCGCGGTGCACGACCTGCAGCGTCTGATCCACAGGCTGCGGGAGAAGGGGCTGGGGATCCTGATCACCGACCACGCGGTCAGAGAGACGCTGGGGATCTGCGATCGCGCGGTCCTGCTCGTGGAAGGAAGGCTTCTCGAGTCGGGAACTCCGGCCGAGATCGCGGCTTCGCAGCGGGCGCGCGCCGTGTACCTCGGCGAGCGGTTCAGGCTAGAGTAAGGGGGGTGCGGGGATGGCGTTGGAGCTCAAGCAGAGTCTGAGGTTGTCGCAGCAGCTGGTGATGACTCCCCAGCTGCAGCAGGCGATCAAGCTTCTGCAGCTCTCGAGACTCGAGCTGGTCGATCTCATCCGCTCCGAGATGGAGCAGAATCCTCTTTTGGAGGAGCCGCAGGAGGGAGCCGAGACCGAGCTGAACGAGGCTCCGCCCGAGCTGGTCTCGACCCTCAACCAGAGCATCGAGGCGAGCGAGCTCGCGCCGCCCGCCCCGGAAGTCGCCCAACCCGATCTGAAGGCCCGCGCCGAAGGCGACGTCAAGCGCGACGACATCGACTGGGAGCAGTACCTCGACAACTACCAGACCCAGCACACCGCCCCCTCCGGCGGCGGGTTCAGCTCCGAGGACCTGCCCTCGCTGGAAAGCACGCTCACGCGCGGCGAGAACCTCACCGAGCACTTGATGGAGCAGCTGCGGATGGTGGGGCTGTCGCCCGAAGAGGAGCGGATCGGCGGGCTGATCATCGGGAACCTGAACCGCGACGGCTATCTGGTCGTCGACCCTGATCTGCAGCCCACCGTGCCTGCCTTCGAGCCGGACCCTGCGCCGGCGGATCCGGACAAGCCGCCGGAAGTCCCCGCCGTGGCTCCCGAGGCATTGGAGGCGTTGCGGCGCGAGCAGGAGTCGCGCAAGCCGAAGAGCGAATGCGATCCGCTGCTCCTGCTTGCGCTCGAGGCCGGGGTCTCGGCGGCGACGGCGGAGAAGGTGCTGAAGAAGATCCAGCGCTTCGATCCCATCGGCTGCGCCGCGCGCGACCTGCGCGAGTGCCTGCTGGTCCAGGCCAAGCACTACAACAGCGAGGGCGAGGGCAAGGACGACCCGGACGCCGAGCTCTTGCCGGCCATCATCCGCAAGCATCTGAAGAGCGTGGAATCGAAGAAGTACCCGGTCATCGCGCGCGACCTGCAGGTCTCGCTCGACGAGGTGGTGGCGGCGATCAAGCTCCTCTCCCGCCTCGATCCGAAGCCCGGCCGCAACTACTCCGGGGAGGAGCCGCAGTACATCACGCCCGACGTCTACATCCACAAGATCGGCGACCAGTACGTCACGGTCCTCAACGACGACGGGCTCTCCAAGCTCCGCATCTCCCAGCACTACCGGAACGCGCTGAAGAACGGCGCCAGCCCGCAGAGCAAGGAGTACATCCAGGAGAAGCTCCGCTCCGCGGTGTGGCTGATCCGCTCCATCCACCAGCGGCAGCGCACCATCGTCAAGGTCACCGATTCGATCATCAAGTTCCAGCGCGACTTCCTCGACAAGGGGATCGCGCACCTCAAGCCGCTGATCCTGCGTGACGTGGCCGAGGACATCGGGATGCACGAGAGCACGGTCTCGCGCGTGACCACGAACAAGTACGTGCACACTCCGCAGGGCATCTACGAGCTGAAGTTCTTCTTCAACTCCTCCATCGCCCGCGCCAACGGCGGCGACGACATCGCCAGCGAGGCGGTGAAGAACCAGATCAAGCAGATCGTCTCCGGCGAGCCCGGGGACAAGCCGTACAGCGATCAGAAGATCGTGGAAATCCTCCGCTCCCAGAACGTCGACATCGCGCGGCGCACCGTCGCGAAATACAGGGAGGTGCTCGGGATCCTGCCGTCCAGCAAGCGCAAGAGGTACTTTTAGCCACCCCCGCCGAAGGCCGGGTAGTGGCTAACGCTTTAGGCTGTACATCCTAAAGTTGGTCTTGGGGGTCACTCCATGCAGGTCAACATCACCTTCAGGAACATGTTCGCCACCGAAGCTCTGCGGAACCACGTGCAGGACAAGCTCTCCAAGGTGGTCGACAAGTACCTGGACAAGGTGACCGAGGCCCACGTCACGCTGTCCCTGGAGCGCTATCTGCACCAGGCCGACGTCAACCTCCACGCCGGACACTTCCATGTCCGCGGGAAAGAGAAGTCGGAGGACATGTACGCGTCGATCGACACGGCGATCGACAAGATCGAACGGCAGCTCAAGAAGCACAAGGAGCGCCTGAAGAACCACCGGCCGGCGCACGTCCACCAGGCCGGCCCGGTGCGCGTCCGCTACGAGGTCTTTTCCGCGAGGGAGGATCTCGACGGCATTTCTCCCGAGTTGATCCGCCGGGACGAGTTCCTCGCCAAGCCGATGAGCGTCGAGGAAGCCTTGATGCAGATGGACCTGCTCAACAACGATTTCCTCGTCTTCACCAGGCCCGACAGCTCCGAGCTGAACGTCATCTACCGGCGCAAGGACGGCAATTACGGTCTGATCGCGCCGGGCGGTGAAAGCGTCGTGAAGCAGCAAGTCGCCGCGAAGTGAAGTAAGCTCGGTCCGATGCGCATCGCCGAGTTCCTGCGCGAGGACCTGGTGTTCCCCGACCTCGCGGCGACGGACAAGGCGGGCGTGCTCGGCGAGATGTGCGCCGGGCTTGCCCGGGTCTACCCGTCGCTCTCCGCGCAGAAGCTCACCGAGACGTTGCTCGAGCGCGAGAAGCTCGGCTCGACCGGGATCGGCGAGGGCGTCGCGATTCCGCACGGCAAGCTCTCCGGGCTTCCCGGTCTTCTTGCAGCGTTCGCGCGAAAGAAGTCAGGCGTCGACTTCGCCGCCATCGACGCCAAGCCGACGTATCTCTTCTTCGTGCTCTTCGCGCCGGACAACTCAGCGGGCCTGCATCTCAAGGCCCTGGCCCGCATCTCGCGGCTGTTCAAGCAGCCGCAGTTCAGGCAGGGGATCCTCGCCGCGAACGACGGCGCCGCAATCTTCCGGCTGATCTCCGAGGAAGACGCGAAGTACTGATCGCAGGCGATCGCTCGCCTGTCTGCCCGTGGGCATCGCAAGGCCGGATGCGTACCGTCCGTGCTGGGGGTGGGCGATGCGGCACGGGCTCGTCGCGGCGGCGGTTCTGGTGGCCGTCGCCTGCGGCAGCGGAGAAAAGGTCGAAACCGCGGCCGCAGGTCTCCCAGGCGCCGATGCGGGCGGGGTCGCGGCCGATGCCGGCACCGTCAAGACAGCTTGCGATGGCCTGGTCCCGACGGTTTCGGGCACGCCGCTGGTCGTCGACGTCGGCAGCGGCAACGTGAATGCCACGCCGATCTGCAGCGCCGCGAGGTCCGACGAGGGAACCGGAACGGTACCGCTGCGCTTCGCCTCGTACCACTCCAGCGTTGGCGGCTCGTACGAGAACGCATGGGTCTTCTACCGCTCGACGGATGCCGCGGTCCTCGGACGCCGCCAGTGGAACGGCGGAGACGGTCCGGTGGCGCTCCTCACTCACCCGGAGGGGTTCACGGGAATCGAGCTGTCGCCCGAGAGCGGCGAGATCGATCTGCACAGTCTCACGCATCAAGGAGCGGAGTCTCTCGAGACGCCGACCAGAGCAGGGCGGACCGTCGTCGCCGACCCCGCCGGCGGGAGCATGGTCACGTTCGAAGTGCAGAGATCCGCTGCGCAGTACGCGCTACGCTACGACCGGTTCGACTCCGACGCCGGGCTCGCCGCCACCGCCGTCGTCGCCACAGGCCCTCCTCTGGGAGCGGATGAGGATGTCACCTGGCTGGCGGGAACGACGACGTCGGGCGACACGCTGTTGGTGTTCGCCACGACAAATGGCGGCTGCCGCGCCGTCTGGCTGGATCGCGACGGGGGCCGGACGTCCCCCGAGTTCGCACCGGCCCGGTGCACCGTGCAAGAGCTGCATCCGCTCCTCGACGGGACGCTGGCGGTCTCCAGCAACGACCTCGACGGGAACCCGGCCGTCGTCGCGCTCGCCCGGCCCCGGACGGCGGGCTTCGAGGATCCTCCCCGATGGCTCGCCGGCGTCACGCTACGCGAGTTCTTCCTGCTGCCGGGTGGGAAGGGATACGCGCTGCGGCGGCAGGGATCGGGTCAACCGATCGAGATCCTCGCCGCAACGGGAGAAACCTGCGGCAAGGTGCGCCCGGCGGACCTGGACAAGGGGCCCTTCGTCATCGGTCGCGACGGCACCCTGGTCGAGCAGGACCTCACCGGTTCCGCAGGGCCCTGCACCTTCCGCTGGTATCCGCAGCTCTTCAAGTAGAGCAGAGCGCCGCGCTCTGTTACGCTTGCGCTGTCGATGGACTCGATCAAGATCGAGCAGCTCGTCAAGGACCTGGATTTCGATCTCCGCCTCGAGTTGCTGGCCGGAGAGGGCGGTCTCGATCGGCGCGTGGTCAGCTCTCGCATCCAGAAGCCGGGGCTGGCGCTCAGCGGCTTCACCGAGCACATCCACAAGGACCGCCTTCAGGTGTTCGGCAACACCGAGATCAGCTACCTCGCGACCTTGCGCCACGACGAGGCGCTCAAGCGCGTGCGCGATCTCTTCCGCCTCCCCATCGCCTGCCTGGTGGTGACCAAGAACCTGCCGGTCGAGGACTGGGTGAAGCGCGAGGCCAGCGACGCCCGCGTCCCGCTGCTGCGTACCAGCCATCTCTCCTCCACCTTCATCGACAACATCGAACGGTTCCTCCAGGAGGCGCTCACCGCCAGCACCTCCGTGCACGGCGTGCTCATCGACGTGATCGGCGTCGGCGTCCTCATCCTCGGTAAGAGCGGGATCGGCAAGAGCGAGCTGGCGCTGGATCTGGTGACCCGCGGCCACCGCCTGGTGGCGGACGACATCGTGGATCTAAAAAAGAAGCAGGGTGGCTCCGTCTACGGGAGCGGATCGGAGATCATCAAGCACCACATGGAGATCCGCGGGATCGGCATCATCAACATCAAGGACCTCTTCGGCGTGTCCGCCGTGCGCGAGCGCAAGAAGGTGGAGATGGTGGTGGAGCTGGTCGAGTGGGACGACAAGGTCGAGTACGACCGGCTCGGCGTCGAGGAGCAGAAGTACACCATCCTCGACATCGAGGTACCGCTGCTGGTGATCCCGGTGCGTCCCGGCCGCAACCTGACCACCATCGTCGAGGTGGCGGCGCGCAACCACCTGCTCAAGCTGCAGGGCCATCACTCCGCCAAGGAGTTCCAGGAGAAGCTCTCGCGCGAGATCGCGCAGGCCACGCTGACCCGCGGGATCGGCGACGAGGTCGAGTAGTGGCCGATCTCGGGGAGAACAACCCACCCAAGCGCGGAGCGGACACCCATCGCATCGTGCTGGTGACCGGGCTCTCCGGCGCAGGCAAGTCGACTGCGACGAAGGCGCTGGAGGACCTGGGGTTCTTCTGCATCGACAATCTGCCGGCGCTGCTGCTGCCCAAGCTGCTCGAGCTGGTCAGCCACGGGACCAGCGACGAGGTACAGCGGCTGGCCATCGTGGTCGACGCGCGCGAGGGGCGCTTTCTCGATTCCACCCCGGGGGCGCTGGACGAGGTGCGCCGCGAGGGGCATCAGCTGGAGGTGGTCTTTCTCGACTGCGCCGACGAAGCGCTGATCCGCCGCTTCTCCGAGACGCGCAGGCGCCATCCGCTCAGCCCGGACGGCAGCGTCGAGGAGGGCATCGCAGAGGAGCGGCGCATGCTGGCGCAGCTCCGCGCTCTCGCCGACCAGATCGTCGACACCACGCGGATGAACGTTCACGAGCTGCGCGATGCCATCACCGCGAAGTTCGGCGGACCAGGCCTCGACGACAAGCTCAACCTGACCCTGCTGAGCTTCGGCTTCCGCAACGGGATTCCAGAGGCGAGCGATCTGGTGTTCGACGTCCGCTTCCTGCCGAATCCGTACTTCGTGGAGGGCCTCAAGCCGCACCCCGGGAACGACCCGAGGGTCTCGCAGTGGGTGCTCGAGCGCACGCAGACGCAGGAGTTCCTCGCCCGGCTGGAGTCGCTGCTCCACTTCCTGATCCCTCAGTACCGGGCCGAGGGAAAGAGCTACCTCACGGTCAGCAT
>VBKI01000047.1:42639-54024 GCA_005879535.1 Deltaproteobacteria bacterium
GGAGCTCGGACGCAGGCTCACCGAGAAACACCGCGCCAACGTCAAGATCACGCACCGCGACGTCATGAAGGTTTGACCGGATCCGTCGGCGGCCTGCGCTTCTTCATCTCCTCGCGGGTGATCACGCCCTTCTCGACGCACAGCTCGGCTAGCGAGCGAAGCACGAGCGCCCCTTTCTCCATGGAGACGCGCAGCGCTTCCAGCGTGGAGACGTCGTCGCCCGTGAGGTCGTCGCTGGAGATGGGCCCGGGCCTGGTCAGCGGTGCGAACAGCTCCTGCACCGTGAACGGAGCGGGACCCGCATCCGTCTTCGGCGCAGCTTCCTCCCGCACCTCCATGTGGCCGCGGGAGGGAATGTTCGGCGGGACGTCGACGCCGAGCTGCTTGGCGATCCGCGAGAGCGGGGTGTCGGCCTGCTGGATGTCGGCGGCGACGTTCACCACCTCGAACGGCGTTTCCTCTTCCGCACTGTCGATCTCGATCGCGGCCGGCTGCTCGTTCTGCACGGGCTCGGGCTGGCTGCCACCTACCCCCGGCGCCGCATAGGCCGTGCGGATGGTCCTGAGGATCTCGGTCGGTCCGGCGACGGCGGGGCGCACGCGCTTTTGTGTCTTGCGACGGACGACCCCGAGGGCCTCCTCGTCCGTGGGATCCGCCATCGCCAGCCAGAGAAGCTCGCCGCTCTCGCGGAGCGCAATGGGAAGGACGAAGCGGTCCGCGCAGGTCCGGGCGTCGAGCAGCGCCAGCGCGGCGGGCTCCGGCGGCGTCATCGCCAGATCGATCCGGGGCAGCCCGAGCTCGACGGAGATCGCGCGCGCTACCGTGCCTTCGGTGGCGTACCCCATCTCTGCGACCTGCTGCACGATGTGGCCGCCGGCCGGGGAACGGGACCGGCTTTCCACGGCGTCGTGCTGGCGCTCGTCGAGGATCTGGATCTTGACGAGCAGGTCGATGATCGACGGCACCTGGGCCTCCGATCGGACTCTACTCCCCTTGGCGCGGCCGTCGACTTAGGTGCGGGCGCCAGAGGCGGCCTGCGCCCATGCAGTAGCGG
The DNA here is from genome assembly GCA_005879535.1 of Deltaproteobacteria bacterium. Taxonomy (NCBI): domain Bacteria; kingdom Pseudomonadati; phylum Myxococcota; class Myxococcia; species Deltaproteobacteria bacterium. Next base: position 43,694 of record VBKI01000047.1, read on the forward strand.
GGCCTACACGCGCAAAACGGTGAGGTTCTCGGCCGCGCCGGTCGGCTTGCCCTCGCGGGGGCCGTGCTCGCCGACGGGTTGCGCTCCCGCGTCGGGCGGCGTGAGCTGGACGAGGTACTCGCCGGTGAAGCAGGCGTCGCAGAAGCTCCGCGACTCCGCCTTGGCCGCTTCGTGCATGCCGTCCCGCGAGAGATAGCCGAGGGAGTCCGCGGTGACGTACTTCGCGATCTCCTTCTCGCTGTGCGAGGCGGCGATCAGCTCGCTGCGCACCGGCGTGTCGATGCCGTAGTAGCAGGGCCAGCGCGTGGGGGGAGCGCTGATTCTCAGGTGGACTTCGCGGGCGCCCGCGTCGCGGATCATCTTCACGATCTTGCGGCTGGTGGTGCCGCGCACGATGGAGTCGTCGACCACCACCACGCGCTTGCCGCGGACCACCGCCGGAACGGGATTGAGCTTCAGCTTGACGCCGAAGTGGCGGATGGACTGCGAGGGCTCGATGAACGTGCGCCCCACGTAGTGGCTGCGGATCAGCCCCAGATCATAGGGGATGCCGCTCTGCTCCGAGTACCCCAGCGCGGCAGGCACGCCGGAGTCGGGGACCGGGACGACCACGTCCGCGTCGACCGGCGCCTCGATCGCGAGCCGCTTCCCCAACGCCTTGCGCGTCGCGTACACGCTGCGGCCGAACACCTGGGAGTCGGGACGCGCGAAGTAGATCAGCTCGAAGATGCACTTTCCGGAGCGCTGGCGGGGCAAGCTCTGGATGGTGCGGAGCCCCTCGGCGTCGACCACCACCATCTCGCCGGGCTCGACTTCACGGATGTACTCCGCCTCGATGAGATCCAGGGCGCACGTCTCGCTGGCGAAGACGGTTGCCCCGTTCTTCAGCTTGCCCAGGACCAGCGGCCGGAACCCGAGCGGATCGCGGACCGCGACGATGCCCCTCTCGGTGAGAAAGAGAAGCGAATAGGCGCCGCGCACGCTGGCGAGGGCGCCGCGGATGCGATCCTCGACGCTGCCCTCGCGCTGGTGCGCGAGCAGATGCACGATCACTTCGGTGTCGCTGGTGCCCTGGAAGAGCGCGCCTTTGGCTGCGAGCTCGGCGCGCAGCTCCTCCGCGTTGACCAGGTTGCCGTTGTGCGCGACAGCCACCTGTCCCGCGGTGGTGCGGGCGACCATCGGCTGGGCGTTGGCGAGATTCGATTGGCCTGCGGTCGAGTACCGCGTGTGCCCGATCGCAGTGCTGCCGGGCAGGCCGGCGAGCGCCTGCTGTCCGAAGATATCCGCGACGAGGCCCATGGCCTTGTGCAGATGGATGGTGGCGCCGTCCCAGGATGCGATGCCGGCCGATTCCTGCCCGCGGTGCTGCAGGGCATGGATGCCCAGATACGCGAGATTGGACGCCTCCGGGTGTCCGAAGACCCCGAACACGCCGCACTCGTCGTGGAACTTGTCCTCGCTCAGGATGGGCAGTCGCATCGGGTGGCCGAAGGGTACAGGGGCGTGCCAGGCAGGGCAACCAACCGTGAACAACCTGAAAGAACAGATCATTCCAGAGATGCCGGAACCGGCGCCGCGGTGCGCGCGTACAATCGCCTCATGGACGAGAAGGAGAGCCGGATCGTCGGGGCCCGCCTGAAGCTGCGGCAGCGCTTCCTGGACCGCATGGCGCAGACGGCCGGCGCGTCCGACTCGCGCCCATTGGGACACGGCCCGACGAATCGCCACGGAATGCCGCAGGTTCCCGAAGGGCAGACGATCACGCAGGGATGGCCCGTCCTGGATCTGGGGCGGCAGCCGAACGTGCCGCTGTCGAAATGGGAGCTGATCGTCGACGGCGCCGTGGAGGAGCCGGCGCGCCTCTCCTGGAAGGACTTTCTCGCGCTCCCGCAGGTGAAGGACACGAGTGACTTCCACTGCGTGACCACCTGGTCGAAGATGGACGTCGAATGGGAGGGGGTGCAGCTCTCGACGGTCATCGCGCTCGCCCGGCCGAAAGCCGAAGCAACGCACCTCATGACGCATGCCTACGACGGTTACACCACCAACCTCCCGCTGGAAGAGGCGCTCAAGGATGACGTGCTCCTGGTGCACACCGCCGAGGGACGGCCGCTGCCCGTCGAGCACGGCGGGCCGGTGCGCATCATCACGCCCCAGCTCTACGCCTGGAAGGGAGCCAAGTGGATTCACCGAATCGAGCTTCTGACGCGGGACCGGCTCGGATACTGGGAACTGCGCGGCTACTCCAACTCGGCGCATCCCTGGCGAAACGATCGCTACTCGTAGCGATCCTCGTCGCGCCCCCGCTGCATGCGGCGGCCCGCCAGAACGTCCTGGAGTACGTGCACGCGAGGCTGCTCGAGGATCGCTCCCTGGACGCGGCGACCCGGCAAACCATCGAGGCGGCCCTCAGGGACCGGTTCGCCAACTACGCCTTCAACGTCGTCGATCCGGACAAGCCGCAGGACGCGCGCGCCCTGTTGCACGTGATCTCCGAAGGAGTGCTCGATCGCGCGGATCCCCGGCGCATCGCGGAGGTGGGATTCGCCGCCTATCGGGCGATCTGGCGTGGCGCGCCGGCGGACGCGGTCGACGGGATCGCGCTCTATGGATACCAGAAGAAGATTCCCGCCGATTCCATCGCCACGTGGGCGAGCGGATATCGCGACGGCACCGAAGCGGGCGTTCCCGCGGAGGTGATGGCGGACGCGATCCACGAGGCGATGGTCGGCAACTGGTCCGACGCATCCTTCCGCACCGTCAAGTGGGCGCTGGTCCACGCGGCGAGGTTGGGATGGGACACGCGCCTCTACGGTGCCTGGCTTCTCGACGGGATGCGAAAGGATCCGGGGCATCCCGGCGCGGTCGAGGCGCGGCTACGTCAGAGGTTCGCGGATGCGAAGGCGCAGAACAAGAAGTTGCCGGAGCCCGAGTACAAGGGTGCGTTCCAGGTATCCGTGGGTCCGCCGCCCAAGGTGGTGTGGGCTCCGGCTCAGCTTCCCAAGGATTGGCGGCGGGTCGCTCCGCCGGCTCCTCCCGCGCCGCCGCAGCTTCCGGAGCAGCCGCGCATCTGGCCCAGCCTCGAGCACGTGGTGCGCAGCTATCTGGGCACGCCGTACGTCTGGGGAGGCCTCAGCCACAGCGGGATCGACTGCTCCGGGCTGACGATGACCTCGTACCGGGAAGTATCCGTCGGCATCCCGCGCGTCTCCCGCCTGCAATACGCCACCGGAACGCCGGTGCAGGCGAACGCGCTGCGCGAAGGCGACCTGATCTTCTTCGACACCAGCGGCAACGGCGTCTCCCACGTGGGAATGATGGTCGATGTGGCGCGCGGGCGGTTCATCCACGCCAGCTCGTCGCACGGAGTGGTAGAGGCCGAGCTCGACGACAGGTACTTCCAGACGCGGTATCTCGGCGCGCGTCGGGTGGTTCGCTGACGAAGGCGCTCGCCGCCTTTGCGCTCCTCGCGCTCGCCGCGGCCGCGTTGTTCTGCGCGCTCCCCGTCCGGACCGTCCAGCGTCTTCCCGGCATCGTGGTTCACGGGCGGGTCGCGCTCGAGCTTCTCGGCGTCGGCTCCCTGCGGGCGGGCGCAGGCAAGGCCAGGATCGCGCTCGGTCCTCATCCGGTGCTGGCCGGCTATCCGGGAAAGCGCCGTGCCGACGACGCGAGCGAGCCGGTTTACGCGCGCGCCATCGCTCTCGAAGTGGAAGGCCTGCGCGTCCTGATCGCTTCCATCGACACGTTGCTCATCCCGGGCGCGCTGGAGGAAGAGGTCATGCGGCGCGCGCGTCTGCCGCCTTTGACCTGCCTGTTGCTCGCTGCCACGCATACGCACTCCGGGCCGGGCGGCGCCTGGGACAGCGCCATCGCCGGATGGTTGGGAGCGGGTCCGTTCGACGGCGCGCAGCGCGACGCCATCGCGCAGGCGGCGGCGGACGCACTCGTGGAAGCGATTGCCACGTTGGGTCCTGCGGAGCTGCTGGTCGCGCGGGAAGAATGGCCCGACGGACCCGCGCGGGCGCGCAGTGCGGGTCCGGTCGATTCCCAGCTCGTCGCATTGCGCGTGCGCAGGCCGTCCGGTGACGACATCGCGACGCTCATCGACTATCCGATGCACCCGACGACCGTGCCACGCTCGTCGCGCAGGCTCTCCGGCGACTGGCCTGCCAAAGTGTCCGCGGCGCTGGAGGGTCCACCGGTGCTGGTCGTCCAGGGCGCGAGCGGAAATGCCAGCTGGGATCGCGGCACCGAGGTCGCGGCCGCGGTTGCCAAGGAGGCGCAGGAGCTGCTGCGCAAGGCGGAGCCGGTGCGCCACATCCAGATCGGCTGCCAGGCGCGCTTCGTCGCGCTCCCCCCGCCCCAGGCGTCTCCGGCCATCCCGTGGTTGTTCCGGCGCGCTTTCGCGAACGCCGTGGCCATCGTCCGGCAGCCGTCGGCGATCGAGACGCGCCTCCGCGTCGGCCCGCTGACCCTGGTTGGTGTCCCGGGCGAGCCGGTCGGAGAGATCGGGCAGCGGATGCATCCCGACGTGATCGTCGGCCTCGCAGACGGCTACGCCGGATACATCGAGACGCCGAATCGCTGGGCGGAGGGTGAAGGCGAGGCTTCCCGGACCTGGTTCGGTCCAGGCCTCGCGCAGGTGCTTGGGCTATGGTCCGGCCAATGAAGCTCGACGTCGAAGCGGAAGTCGCCCACGCATTGCGCGAGCACCGGCCGGTGGTGGCGCTGGAGACGAGCGTCGTCGCGCAGGGCCTGCCGCCACCCCTGAATCTCGAGGCGGCCCGGCGTTGCGCGGCGGCCGTGCGAGCGCAGGGCGCGGTGCCGGCCGCCATCGCCGTCATCGAGGGACGGGTCGTGGTCGGCGCCAGCGAGGCGCAGCTGCGTCGGCTCGCCGACCCGTCGCGAAAGCCGGCCAAGGCAGGGTCCCGCGATCTCGCTGCCATCTGCGCGCGCGGCCTCGACGCCGGCACGACGGTCAGCGCGACCTGCGCCGTGGCGGAACGCGCTGGCATCCGCCTCTTCGCCACCGGCGGGATCGGCGGCGTCCACCGCCGCGTCGATCCCTCCGAGCCGCAGGATGTGTCGAGCGATCTCGCCGAGATTGCCCGCCGACGCGTCTGCGTCGTCTGCGCCGGACCCAAGGTGATCCTCGACCTGCCGGCCACCGCGGAAGCGCTGGAAACGCTCGGCGTCCCCGTTTGGGGCTACGGAACGTCGGAGCTGCCGGCGTTCTTCACCGATGCGAGCGGGATTTCCCTCGAGCATCGCTTCGAAAGCGCCGCGTCCATTGCGGAAGCGCTCCGCGTCCACTGGGATCTGCTGGAATCGCCTACGGGCAGCGTCGTCGTGGTGCCTCCGCCCTCCCCGCTGCCTCGCGAGGAAGTCGAACCGGCGCTGGCGGAAGCCCTGCGGGAAGCGGCGAGCCGGAACCTTCCCGGAAAGGAAGTGACCCCGTTTCTGCTCGGTGCGTTGTCCGACGCCACGGCGGGGAAGACCCGCGCGGCCAACCTCCATCTGCTCGAGAAGAACGCGCACGTCGCGGCGCAGATCGCAACCGCGTTGGCGCTGGCCTCGAGCCGCGATTGATTGCTATCGTGGTCCCGGGAGGAGGGACATCATGAAAAGCATCATTGGAGGAATTTTGGGGGGAATGGTCATTTGCATGGCAGCCCGCGCAGAGGAAGGGTGCAGCAAGGACCTCGATTGCAAAGGGGAGCGAATCTGCATCCAGCGGCAGTGCGTCGAGCCTCCCGACAAGGCAACCGATCCTTCCCCCCAGGCCGCCGTTCCCACTTCCTATCGAACGGACGCGCCGCCGCCGCCTGACTCCCGCCCGCCGGATCCGGTTCGGGGACCTCTGAAGCCGAACGACCCCACCTACCGCCGTCACCTCGGCGCCTTCATCCGCCCCGACGTGGGATTCGGGTACGTGGCGATGTCGGCGTCCAGCGGCGGGACTGACGTGACCATCAGCGGTCTCGCCGGCACCTTCGGCTTCGCGGTCGGTGGCGCCCTGTCGGAGAACAGCATCCTTGCGTTTCATCTCTGGGATACCGTGATGTCGAACCCGACCGTTTCGTCCGGAGGATTCTCGGGGCCCGCCAACGGCGACGTGACGCTGTTCGCCGTCGGTCCGGAGTACACCGCCTATTCCCAGCAGAATTTCTATTTCTCGTTCTCGCCTTCGCTGACTCGCGCCCACGCTGCGAGCGGGGCTAGCTCTGGCGACACGGACTGGGGCTTCGGGATGAGAGCTGCGGTCGGCAAGGAATGGTGGGTGGCGGACCACTGGGGCCTCGGGGTGGTCGGGCATCTCTCGGCGAGCTGGAACAAGGACAGCGGCTCGAACTCGCCCACCTGGACCACGTGGGGCGCGACCATCGCCTTCTCCGCAACGTACAACTGAGGCGTACAGTCTCAAGCCTACGCCGCAGCCGCGCGGGTGAGGCGGTCGCGGATCGCGTCCCATTCCGGTCCCGGCGGGATCTGCTCGACGACGATGGCGGTGCAGTCCGCGTCTTCCAGGTCGCGCAAGGCGGCGTACAGCCCCCGCGCGTAGCCTTGGGGCTCGTCGGGCAGGCGAGCGACGGCGATGGCCGGCGGCGGGGGGGTGTCGCCGCGAATCAGCGCTCCGACCCGTCTGCCGAGCTGGGCAGCCACCGAATCGAGCTCGGGCCGCGGCGCCAGCCGGACCACTGCAACCGGCGCATAGTGGCGGCGGTGCTGGCCGGGTGACTGGGCGACGGGACTGGTGGCGCCGATCTCGAGCGGTCCGATGAGATCTTCGATCTCCGTGCGCGGGATTGCGCCCGCGCGCAACAGCCGCGCGCCTCCGTCGAGCGAGACGACGGTGGACTCGATGCCGAACGGGCAGCGCCCGCCGTCGACCACCGCATCGATCCGTCCGTTCAGGTCGCGAAGGACATGCGTGGCCGTGGTGGGGGAGACGTGCTCGGCCCGATTCGCGCTCGGTGCCGCGAGCGGCGCACGGACCCGCTCCAGCAAAGCGCGCGCGGCGGGATGGGACGGCGCGCGCACGCCGACCGTGTCGCCGCCGGCCGTGCACTCGTCGGGGACGAGCGCGGTCCGCGGCAGCACCAGCGTCAGCGGACCGGGCCAGAAGCGGGCAGCCAGTTGCCGTGCCTCCAACGGCCAGCGAGACACAAGCGGGCGCGCTTCGTCGTCGCCGAGCACGTGCACGATGAGCGGATTGGTCAGCGGGCGGCCCTTCGCGGCGTAGATGGCGCGCACCGCGAGAGGCTCCAGCGCGAGCGCGCCAAGCCCGTACACCGTCTCGGTCGGAAACGCGACCAGCCCGCCGCGCCGGATCAGCGCCGCAGCTTCATCGAGGTCCGCAGGGGACCGCGCGCTGAGCAGCCGGGTCTCCACGTCACGGAACGCCTTCGAGCGCCGCCTTGTGGATGCCCTCGCCGACCAGCCTCGGGATCGAGCTCCTCCAGGCTTCCCGGAGGTCGGCGACCTTCGCCTCCAGCACGCCTTCGAAGATCAGTGCCGTCCCGCCTACCTGCCCGATGTCCTCGAAGGGCGCTCCCGCCGCGCTGCAGATCGCTTCCACGCCCTCGCGATCGTCGGGGCGGTACGAAACGATCACGCGCGATGCATCCTCGCCGAACAGAAGCGCGTCCGCCCGGAGCTGCGACTTCAGCGCCACGCGGCAGCCGACCTCTTTCGCGAAGCACATCTCCGCCAGCGCCACGGCCAGGCCGCCGTCGGAACAGTCGTGCGCGGCCTTGAGCAATCCGGCGCGCACCGCCTCGCGCACGGCCTTCTGCACCGCGCGTTCGCGCGCGAGATCGAGGGGCGGCGGCATGCCCAGGAGCTTTCCGTGCACGGCGTACAGGTACTCGCTGCCGCCGAGGTGACCCTCTCCGAGCCCGCCGACGAGGCCGACACGATCGCCTGCCGCGGTGAATCCGCCGCCCGCGTTCTTTGCGCAGTCGTCCATCAGGCCCACCATCCCGATCATCGGCGTAGGGAAGACCGCCTTCCCCTCGGTCTCGTTGTAGAGCGACACGTTGCCGGAGACGACGGGCGTCTGCAGGGCGCTGCAGGCGTCGGCGATGCCGAGGCACGCCTGTTCGAACTGCCACATGATCTCCGGGCGCTCGGGATTGCCGAAGTTCAGGCAGTCGGTGACCGCGACCGGCTCGCCACCGACGCACGAGACGTTGCGCGCCGTCTCCGCCACCGCATGCGCAGCGCCGAGGCGCGGGTCGAGATAGCACCAGCGGGAGTTGCATCCCACCGACATCGCGACCCCTCCTTCGCGCTGGCCGGTGAAGCGCACCACCGCGGCATCGCCCTGTCCCGGGCGAATCGCCGTTCCGATGCGGACCATGTGGTCGTACTGGCGGTAGGCCCATTCCTTGGAGGCTACGGTCGGCGAGGCGAGGACGGTCTTCAGCGCGGCGACGAGGTTCTTCGGCTGCGGCACGTCGGGAGATTTCTGCAACTCGTCCTGCCAGGCGGGACGCTCGCGCGGCCGGTCGTAGGAAGGAGCCTCGTCGGTGAGCGGGGCGATGGGAAGCTCGGCCACAGTCTCGCCGCCGCTCTTCACCACCAGCTTCCCGGTATCGGTGACGCGGCCCACGATGGCGTGCGCGAGATCCCACTTGTCGCAGATGTCGAAGACCTCTCGCTCCCGCCCCTTTTTCGCTACCAGCAGCATCCGCTCCTGAGATTCGCTGAGCATCACCTCGTACGGCGTCATGCCCGTCTCGCGCCGCGGCACGGCATCGACGTCGAGCTCGAGCCCGCTGCCCGCGCGCGAGGCCATCTCCACCGACGAGGAGGTCAGGCCGGCTGCTCCCATGTCCTGGATGCCCACCAGGCAGTCCGTCTTGAACAGCTCGAGGCACGCTTCGAGCAGGAGCTTCTCCATGAACGGATCGCCCACCTGCACGGTTGGGCGCTTGCTCTCGCTCTCCTCGTCGAATTCGGCGCTGGCCATGGTGGCGCCGTGGATGCCGTCCCGTCCGGTGCGCGCGCCGATGTAGATGACCGGATTCCCCACGCCGCTCGCGGTGCCCCGAAAGATGCGGTTGGACTTGAGGAGCCCGATCGTGAACGCGTTGACCAGGCAGTTGCCGTTGAAGGAGGAGTCGAACGCGATCTCTCCGGCGACCGTCGGTACGCCGATGCAGTTGCCGTACCCGGCAATGCCGGCGACGACCCCTTCCAGCAGTCGCGCCGTCTTCGGATGCGAAGGATGGCCGAAGCGGAGCGCGTTCATCGAGGCGATGGGACGGGCGCCCATGGTGAACACGTCGCGCAGGATGCCGCCCACCCCGGTAGCTGCTCCCTGATACGGCTCGATGTAGCTCGGATGGTTGTGGCTCTCCATCTTGAAGGCGACGGCGAGACCGCCGCCCACGTCGATGACGCCGGCGTTTTCCCCCGGCCCCTGCAGCACCCGGGCGCCCTTGGTGGGAAGATGGCGGAGAAAACGGCGGCTCGACTTGTACGAGCAATGCTCGCTCCACATCGCCGAGAAGATCCCCAACTCGACCAGGTTGGGGTCGCGAGCCAGCGCCTTGTGGATGCGCGCATACTCGTCCTGCGAGAGACCGTGCGCTGCGACGATCTGGGGTGTGATGGCCGCCATGGGGCGCGCAACATAGCAGACCGGAAGAGTTGCGGCGCGGCCGTGGCCCGACGGGAAAGGTTGCAAAAAAATGTCCGCGGCGTTCGGATGGGCCCCCATGGCGCACGTCGAGGGGGACCGCGAGTCGCGGCTGGCCGAAGCGGAGCGCCGCCAGCGCATCCTCTCCGAGGTGTCGCGCGTGCTGCTCGACTACGTCGGGCCCGACGAAATCGAGCCGCTGCGCCGGACCGTCCACGAGGTCACCGAGGCGATGGGTACCGACTGGTGCGCGTTCGCGCTGGTGCAGCCCGATGGGAAGCTGAAGAACGTCGCCACCTACCATCCCGACCCGCGGCAGCGCGAGCTGGAGAAGAAGCTCAACGACCTGTTGCCGCCGAAACCATGGGACGCAGGGCCCGCCGAGCTCAACGCGCTGGTGCAGCGGCGGCCGATCGTCACCGAGGACATCAGCGATGAAATGCTCAGGACCGCGGTTCCGGGCGAGGAAGCGTTCCAGGCGATCAAGGAGATAGGGCTCACCTCCGCGATCGTTGCGCCGATGTTCGACGGCGTCGCGCCGCTGGGCAGGCTGCTGCTCGCGTCGACGGGCTCCGGCCGGCGCTATTCGAAGGATGACGTCGATTTCGTCGTCTCGTTGGCCGGCCGCGCCGCGCTGGCCGTGCGCAACGCCCGGCTCGTCGCCCAGATTGCCCGCGAGCGCGAT
>VBKI01000047.1:54198-84834 GCA_005879535.1 Deltaproteobacteria bacterium
CAGGAGCCCGAGGCCATGCTGGAGCGAGTTCGCGCGATCTTCGCGAATCGCGACGCGGCTTCGCGGGACGAGATCGAGCTGGAGCGGCCGACACATCGGTGGCTGACGCGCAACACGACTCCGGTGCGCGGCCCCGGAGGCGAGTACCTCGGCCGGCTCGTCGTCTACACGGACGTGACCGAGCAGCGCGAGCTCGACCGGCAGCGGTCGGACTTCCTCACCGTCGCCGCGCACGAGCTGAGGACGCCGTTGACGCCCCTCTCCATGTACCTGCAGAGCATCGAGCGCAGGGTGAAGCGCAGCCAGGCGGTGGGCAACGATCTGGTGACCAAGGCGAGACGGCAGGTCGAACGGCTGGGCAGGCTGGTGGAGGATCTGCTCGACGTCTCCAGGCTCGAGTCGCGCAGGCTCCACCTCAGCTCCTCCGACGTGGAGATCAACGACCTCGTCGACGACGTCGTCGCCGACTTCCGCGCGCAGACCCGCAGCCACGACATCCGCTTCCACCGCGCCGGCGCGCCGGTGCTGGTGGAAGGAGATCGCGAGCGCCTCGAGCAGGTGCTGGTCAATCTCATGACCAACGCCATCAAGTACTCGCCGCAAGGCGGACAGATCGCCGTCGTGGTGGAACGGGCCGGCGACGAGGCGCGCATCTCGGTCAGCGACCCCGGAATCGGGGTACCGAAGGAAGAACAGCCGCGCCTCTTCCAACGCTTCTTCCGCGCCGCAAATGCCACGACCCGGAACTACAGCGGCCTCGGCATCGGCCTCTTCGTTTCGCACGAGATCGTCCGGCGGCACGGCGGCCGGTTCGACGTCCACAGCGAGGCGGGAAGGGGCTCGACGTTCACCTTCTATCTCCCCCTCTCCCGGCGCGCGCCGGCGGCAACCGACTCGCGGGCGAGGGTCCTGCTGGTCGACGACGATCCCGAGATCCTGGAGGCGACCGGTCAGGTGCTGCGCGAGTGGGGTTATACCGTCGACGAAGCCGCCGACGGCCCCACGGCGCTGTCGCTGGCGCGCAAGTCGCGGCCCGATCTGGTGCTGGTCGATCTGATGATGCCGGTGATGGACGGCTGGACGCTGATCCGCCGCATGCGCGAGGAGAAGGTGGCGACTGACGTGCCGCTGGTGGTGTTCTCCGCCGACCGCGACGCGCGGGACCGGGCGCGCGATCTCGATGCGGCGGCGGCGCTGCGCAAGCCGTTCGAGCTGGAAGAGCTGCAGGACGTCGTCGAGCGTCTCGTTCCGCCCAAGCCGGCGGCCTGACATGCCACGCAAGGTGAAGAAAATCCGGGGCACGCGGCCGCGGCAGGCGGTCGCCATCCTCTCGCGGAAGAAGACGCTGTATTCGACGCGCAGGTTGGTCGAGGCGGCGAAGGCGCGCGGTTTCCGCCCCCGGGTGATCGACGTGCTGCGCTGCAACCTGGCGCTCGAGTCCGGCGGCGCGCGCCTCTATCACCGGGGCAAGGAAGTGCGCGGCGTGACCGTTGCCGTGCCGCGGATCGGCGCGTCGGTGACGGCGATCGGGCTCTCCGTCGTCCGCCACCTGGAAGCGATGGGAATTCCGGTAATCAACAGCGCGGCTGCCATCGCGCGCAGCCGCGACAAGCTCGCCGGGCTGCAGCAGCTCGCTGCCGCGGGCGTGCGCATCCCCCGCACCGTCCTGGCGCGCGGAGGCGGTGACGTCCGGGATCTGGTGTCGCAGGTGGGCGGTTTGCCCGCGATTCTCAAGCTTACGCAGGGGACTCAGGGCGTCGGGGTGATGATCGCCCACAGTGCCGCGGAGGTCGAGAGCATCCTGGGAACGCTCTGGGACCTGGGGCAGGAGATCCTCTTGCAGGAGTTCGTCGCGGAATCGCGCGGCCGCGACGTCCGCGCGCTGGTCGTCGGCGATCGCGTCGTCGGCGCCATGCGGCGCGAGGCCCCGCGCGGCGAGTTCCGCAGCAATCTGCACCGCGGCGGATTCGGCACCGCGATCCAGCTTCCGCCGGAGTATGCCGAGACGGCCGTGCGCGCGGCGAAAGTGATCGGGCTCGAAGTCGCGGGTGTGGATCTGCTCGAGTCGAACGAGGGACCGAAGATCGTCGAGCTGAACTCGAGCCCCGGATTCGAAGGGCTCGAGCGCGCTACCGGCCTCGACATCGCGGGCGAGATCGTCGGCTTCGCGGCGCAGGTGGCCGAAGGTGCGCGCAAGGTGATGGCGTTGTGACCGCTCACCTGTTCAAAAAACAGCGTGTTACGCGAGCAGGCAAGCAAGCCGGGTAGGTGCAGGTCGCGCTGCGGTAAAGAACGAACTTGCTCCGCCAGCCGCCATGGGGTCAGGATGAATGCATGGCGATTCGAGCCGCCCAGGGCGCGGTCTTCCAGCGCCTGCACTCTCCGCACAGCGATTTTCCTGCTGAAGTAGAGCTGGTGCTCTACCACGACGTGCTCTGCTCGTGGTGCTATCTGGCGGACGCGCGGCTCGACTACCTGCGGGACGAGTACGGCCCGGCGCTTCGCTGGAGCCTGCGGCCGTATCCGTTGCGGCCGGAAAACCAGATCCCGAACAAGAAGCAGCGCTCGGTGCTGGCGCGGCATTTCCGCCGGGTGGCGCGCGAGCGCGAGGGAAAGGGAGTGAAGCCCGATCTCTGGACCGGCCAGGATCCGCCGGCGAGCTCGGTGCCGCCGCTGGTCGCTCTCGAGGCCGCGCTGCCGCAAGGCCCGCATCTCCAGTCCGAGCTGCTGAAGGCGATGCGGCGGGCCGCATTCCTCGAAGGGATCAACGTCGCGCGGCGCGATGTGCAGTTCGAGCTGGCCTCGCGGATCGGACTCGACGTGACCCGCTTCGTCGAGACCCTCGACGATCCACGCCTGGAGCAGCAGGTGAACGACGCCGGCGAGGAGGCCGAGTCGCTCGGCATCAAGGGTGTTCCCGCGCTGGTGATCGGCGGAGAGTGGCTGATGCAAGGCTGCCGGGATCTCGCCGAGTACCGGCAAGTGATCGACAAGTACCTGCGCGAGCGGGTGGCAGCCGCGCAAGTCAGGACGATGCACTAGGCCCGGCCGCCGCAAGATCGATCGTCTCGCCGATGGCCGGCACGAGCAGCGGCTGTTCCGGTAACCCACGTCTCCGCCACTCGGCGCGAAGCCGCCGGGGCGGCTCGTCGAGGGGCTCGTCGGTCAGCTTGAACGTCCCCCAGTGCATCGCCACCAGCCGGCGCGCGCCGAGATCCAGGAAAGCCTGCACCGCCTGCTCCGGGTTCATGTGCTGCTTCTCCATGAACCACGGCGGATCGTAGGCGCCGATGGGGAGCAGCGCGGCATCCAGCCGGGGGAACCGCCGTCCGATCTCGGCGAAGCCGTGGAAGTACGCCGTGTCGCCGGCGTGGTAGACGCGGGCGTCGGACCCTTCGACGACGAATCCGCCCCAAAGCGCGTGGTTCGTGTCCGCGACGCCGCGACGGCTCCAATGCTGCGACGGGACGAAGGTGGCGCGCACGCGGTCGGTGACCCGCGCGGCCTGCCACCAGTCCAGCTCTTTGCAAGGCAGCAGGCGCGACATCCCCAGCCCCGCCAGCGCGGGCGCGCCCGCCGCCCGGACCGAGGGCGCATCGAAGTGATCGTAATGGTTGTGCGTCACCAGCGTCGCGTCGATGCGCGGCAGCTCGGCGGCGGAGAGCGGAGCAGGGACGTTGCGGCGGATCAAACCGGCGATGCGGTCCGAAAAGACCGGATCGATGAGGAGCGAGGCGCCGTCCAATTGCACGAGGAAGCTCGCATGGCCCAGCCAGGTGATTCGGGGCCGCGACGCGGGCGTCGCCAGGAGGGCGCGGTCCGGAGAGACGACGGGGACTTCCGCGCGCGCCGGGGAGCGGCGGCGCCGCCCCGCGAGGCGATCGAGCACTGCCCAGCGGAAGACGACTCCGGGCGGGTGGGCGCCGCTGCCGTCGAGGTTCCGGAACCGGCCGCCAGAATCCCGCGGAGCGGAAGACATGCGGCGAGTCTACTACCGAGTCCACCGGCGTCCGCCACGGTGCGACATGTGATCCCTGTCCTTTGCTGGCCATGCCAATCCCGAGTGGGTAACGTCGATGGCGTGTACAACTCCTACCGGTTGGGTCGCGCGTGGGCCGCGCCAGTCAACTCCTGGGCAGGCCTGGTTCAGAGCCTCTGGTCCCATCCGTCGTTTCCCATGTCGCGGACCGTGCTCGGCCGCGCCGTCGCCTCCGCCAGCGAGCTTCTGGAGCGCGCCACCCGGCGCTATCCGAAGCCGCCGTTCGGCCTCGGAACCACCCTGATCGGCAGCAGCACGGTTGCCGTGCGCGAAGTGCCGTGGCTGACCACGCCCTTCTGCAACCTGGTCCGGTTCGAGCGCGATGCCGCCCGCCATGACCCGAAGGTGCTGGTGGTCGCGCCTCTCTCCGGACACCACGCATCGCTGCTTCGCGACACGGTGAGGCAGCTGCTTCCCGATCACGACGTCTACGTCACCGACTGGATCGATGCCCGCTTGGTGCCTCTCTCGGCCGGCCCCTTCGATCTGGACGATTACATCGATCTGCTGCAGCGCTTCATCCACGGCATCGGTTCCGACGTGCACGTCCTCGCGGTCTGCCAGCCGAGCGTTCCGGTGCTTGCGGCGATCTCGCTGATGAGCGAGGCGCGGGATGCGACAACGCCGCGGTCCATGACCTTGATGGCGGGCCCCATCGACACGCGGGTCAATCCCACGCAGGTGGACCGCTTCGCCACCAGCCATTCCCTCGAATGGTTCGAGCGCACAGTCGTGCACCGCGTTCCCGCGGGCGATCCCGGATTCTTGCGCCCCGTCTATCCGGGGTTCCTGCAGCTCACTGCCTTCGTGTCGATGAATCCCGCGCGTCATGCCGATGCGCACCGCCAACTCTACCGCGACCTGCTTGCGGGCGATGAAGAGAGCGCCGAAGCCCATCGACGGTTCTACGACGACTATCTTGCCGTGATGGACGTTCCGGCGGAGTACTATCTCATGACCGTCGCCGGCGTTTTCCAGAGGCACGATCTCGCGCGCGGCGCGATGACCTGGCGTGGCAAGGTTCCGATCCACCCAGCAGCCATCCGCAGGACGGCGCTGATGACCGTTGAAGGCGAGAACGACGACATCACCTCGGTGGGCCAGACTTCGGCGGCGCACGGGCTCTGCACCTCAATCCCCTCCGACCGCAGGGTGCTGTACCGCCAGGCCGGTGCGGGACATTACGGCGTGTTCAGCGGCGGGCGGTGGAGGGAACAGATCGCTCCGCGCTTCGCCTCGTTCATCCGGCGGTCCTGACGTCTCATCGCCGCTTCTTTTTCAGGCTGGCTTTCAGCGCCTCGAGTTCCTTTCGCAGCGCGGCGACGCGGCCGGCGCCTCCGGCCGTGCCGACGGACGGAGGCCGAACAGGCGCGACATCGCTCCGCCGCCGAACGGAGCGGAGAGGAAAGGATTGAGGGGCGCCATCGCCTGCACCCCCTCCTTCGCTTGCAGGTAGACCTGGAGCGCCCAGGTCACGTACTGTCCGAGGAATTCCGCCAAGGCGTCGTCCCCCATCCGGATGAGCTGAACCAGAAGCGGCACGGGCAGGAGCCGGGCCGCGCCGCGGCCTTCGATGATGATCTGCGCCAGCGTTCCGGTGGTCAGGTCCTCGCCGCTCTTCGCGTCCACCACCCGGACGTCCTCGCCGCCGCGGATGATGTCCGCCAGTTCCTCCAGAGTGATGTAGCGGCTGTGCCCCGTGTCGTAGAGACGCCGGTTCCCGTATTTCTTGATCAGCGTCACGCTTTCTCCAGAAGGCAACTCATAACCCAGCCAGTTCCGCTATGCTCGGAGCGTCATGGCGCCCGTCCTCGCAACGCTGCTCATCGTCGCCGGTCTGTCGGTATTCGCCTGGATCCTCTCGTTCCGCGTCCGGCCGCTTCTCTTCGCGCGGCCGGACGTGCGCTGGGACGACGCGCCCACGCGGACCGAGAAGCTCCTGCTCTATGGCTTCGGACAGAAACGGATGCCGTCCAAGCCGGAGCGGCCCGCCGGCGCGGCGCACATCTGGATCTTCATCGCCTTCATCGTCGCGCAGCTCGGGACGCTGACGTCGTTCGGCCTGGCCTACGATCCGGCCTTCCACCTGCCGTTCCTCGCGCACGAGTCGCGCGTCGGCCAGGTCTACCTCTACGTCAAGGACCTCATCGACCTGCTCGGCACGGCGGGCTGCGCCGTCTTCCTCTATTACCGGCTGGTGCAGAAGAAGGAGCGGATGACGCTTTCCTGGGAGGGCGTCTTCATCCTCTGCATGATCCTCGGCGTCCTCTGGAGCGACGTCCTCATCGACGCCGCCACGCTGGCACGTAGCGCCGGCGAGGTGCCCTGGTACCTGCCCGTCTCGGGGAAGGTCGCGCAGTGGTTCCTCTACGGGATGCCGCCGCGGACGGCGACCCACGTGATGACTGTGGGCGTCCTGCTGCATATCGCCATCGTGATGGCGTTCCTCAACTTCCTGCCGCTGGGAAAGCACTTCCACATCATCACCGGGCTTCCCACCGTGTTCTTCCAGCGGCTCACTCCGCAGGGGCAGTTGTCGAAGCTGGACCTGGAGAACAGCGAGAAGTTCGGCGTCGCCAGGCTCACCGACCTCTCCTGGAAGGAGATCCTCGACACCTACTCCTGCACCGAGTGCGGGCGGTGCCAGACGTACTGCCCGACGTACGACACGGGGAAGCCGCTGACGCACAAGGAAATGAACCGCGCCATCCGGCACCACGCCGAGCAGATGGCGGAAAGGATGCCGCTGCCGCTGGCGCAGCTGGCGCGGAGGCTGAACCGCATTCCTCCGGTGACCGGCGGCGGTAGCTCGGTGGTGGGTAGCTCGGTTGGCCACGGCGACGGCCACCCGCAGGCCGACCCCGCGACGGGATCGGAGGGCGCGTTCGCGCAGAGCTCGCTGCAGCTCCCTGCCGCGCTGATGGAACAGATGCCCCCGCTGGTGGGAGACGGCGGCGTGATCCCCGACGAGACGGTCTGGGCGTGCACCACCTGCGGCTGGTGCGAGCAGGCTTGCCCGGTGTTCATCGAGCATCTCCCGCGCATCGTCGACATGCGCCGGAACCTGGTCCTGATGGAGAGCCGCTTTCCCGAGGAGGCGGCGCGCGTGTTCAAGGGAATGGAGACGCAGGGAAATCCCTGGGGCATGGGCAGCAACCGGCGGGCCGAGTGGTGCGCCGATCTCGACGTGCCCGTGGCCGCGGCGCTGGATCCGGAGGCCCTCAAGGGCTTCGAGTACCTGTTCTTCGTCGGCTGCGCGGGCAGTTTCGACGAGCGGCAGAAGAAGGTCTCCCGCGCGCTGGTGAAGATCCTCAAGTCGGCCGGCGTGACGTTCTGCGTGCTCGGCGAGGAGGAAACCTGCAACGGCGACTCCGCCCGCCGCCTCGGCAATGAGTACCTCTTCCAGGCGCTCGCCCAGCAGAACGTGGAGACGCTGAACCGCTACGCGATCAAGAAGATCATCACCCAGTGCCCGCACTGCTTCAATACGCTCGGCAACGAGTACCCGCAGTTCGGCGGGCACTTCCAGGTGCTGCACCACTCCGAGGTGATCGCGAAGCTCGTCGCCGACGGGCGGCTGCGTCCGGGCGAGGCGCAACTCGACGCGCCCGTGACCTACCACGATAGCTGCTACCTGGCGCGGCACAACGGCATCAGCGAGGCGCCCCGGCAGGCGCTGGTGTCGCTCGGCATCGAGGTGCGGGAGATGGAGCGCAACCGCACCGAGACGTTCTGCTGCGGAGCGGGCGGCGGGCGGATGTGGCTGGAGGAAACGCTCGGCCAGCGCATCAACCAGAACCGCGTCGACGAGGCGGCGAAAACGCTGGGCGGCAGGGGCACCATCGCCACCAGTTGCCCCTTCTGCCTCACCATGATCAAGGATGGAATCGGCGAGACCGGACGGAGCGAGGCCATGGAAGCGAAGGACATCGCCGAGCTGATCGCGCAGTCGATCCCGTGAGCGGCGTCGTCACGGTGCGGCGGTTCGAGCTCCGCGACCTCGACGCGGCAGCCCGCTTCTCCGACGCCGCCCGTGCACTCGACGCCTACGTCGAGCCGTTCGGCCAGCGGCTGGCAGTGATCGCGACGGGATCGCGCGCGGCGCTCGATCTCTGGCGCGTCGCCGCCGGGGAGGATCAGGGGCTGTACGGCATCGCCTTCTCCGCGCTGCGCGAATCTGCGCCGGGACCGCTCTACGACTTCTACGTTGCCGTCCATCCCTCGATGCGTCGTCAGGGGCTCGGGCGCGCGCTGAGCGAACCGGCGTTGAGCGCCAGGGCGAGGTTGCGCGCTCGCGTCCGCGACGACGCCTTCGCCGGCCGGGCATTCGCAACGGCGCTGGGATTCGTGGAGACTGGCGCGCAGCTCTCGTTGCAGTGGGGCGGCGGCAAGGTGGAAGTTCCGCCGATGCCCGCGTTGCGCATCCGGGCCGCGACCCGACGCGACGAGCCGGCCCTGCGCAGGCTCTCCAACGACGCCTGGGTCGACACGGCTGAGGCGAATTTTTCCCGCGCGGACGAGATCGCGGAGTTGTTCGCGGAGGAGGGCCGCCTCGTCCTCCTCGCCGAGTCCGAGGGAAAGCCGATGGGCTATCTCTCCGCGGTGCAACTCGGACGCACGCTCGGGATCGAGGAGGTGGCGGTGCTGCCGCAATCCCGTCGGATGGGAGTCGGGCGCGCGCTGCTCGGACACGCCATGGCCAAGACGCAGGGCGCGGTGCTTTCGGTGAGCGAGGCGAACAAGCCGGCGCGCGCCCTGTATCGGTCTCTCGGGTTCCGGCAGACGGCGCGGCGGTTGGTGCTGGAACGACAGTCGCGGCCGCCGCAGGCGGCTACGTCTTAGACGGCACAAGTCATGCCCGTGGCGCCGCCGGCGGCGCGCTCTTGGAGCGGGCCACGCGCACGAGACGCACGCGGCGCTCATCCCGCTGCACGACGGTGAGCTCGAGCCCGCCGATGTAGAAGCGGTCGCCGGCCTGCGGGATCGCTCCGGCGGTCGAATTGAGCAGACCGCCCAGGGTCTCGAAATCGCCCTGGTTCGGCAACCGCGCGCCGAGAGCATGGTTCAGCTCCTCGACACGCGTCTCCGCGCGGACGAGCGCCGTCCCGTCCGGGCCGAACTGCGGCGCGGGGCCTTCCTTGTCGTGCTCGTCGCGGATCTCGCCGACGATCTCCTCGAGGATGTCCTCGAGGGTGACGATGCCGGAGAACCCGCCGTACTCGTCGACCACCAGCGCGATCAGGGAGCGCTTCAGCTGCATCTCCCGCAGGAGCTCGCCGACCGGCTTGGTCCAGGGAACGAAGAGCGCCGGGCGAACGATGTCCTGGAGCACGATCAGCTCCGGGTGCGCCAACAGCGGGATGACGTCCTTGGCATGGAGGACCCCTTTGATGTGATCGAGGTCCCCCTCGTACACCGGCATCCGCGTATGGCCCTCTTCCGCGAGCAGCTCGATGACCTGCCCGGGCGTCGCGTCGATCGGCACCCCGACGACCCGCGTGCGCGGGACCATGATCTCCTTCGCCGTGCGCTCGGCGAACGAGAAGAGCCCGTGCACCAGCTCCGGCGAAGGTGCTCCGGTTCCGCCTCCCCGCGCTTCGTCGCTGAGGATCTTCTCGATCTCCTGCAGCGGCGGCGGGGGCGGGGTGTACCGCGCGGTCGCTCCGCGCCGCAGGAGCAAGGCGTCGAAGAGCTTCAGCAAGAGCCGCACCGGCAGTCGCAGCAGGCGGCAGACTGACCAGGCCGGTGCCGCGAGCGCAAGGCTCCACGAGAGCGGCCGCGCCGACGCGAGCGAACGCGGCGCCAGATCGATCACCAGTGCCACGGCGCCCGCCAAAAGGCCCGCCACCAGTTGCAGCGAGCTCCGCGAGCTCGAATGCACGCCGGCGCGAAAGAGGATGTCGCCGACGACGATGGCGCAGGCGACGGCGGCGAACGCGAGCAGGGCGGAGGACGCGCCGCGCAGCGCCGCCGCGGTGGACTCGGGCTCGCGCTTCAACTCGAGCAGCCAGCGCGTGCGCAGCGGATGATGCTGTTCTTCCGCACGCAGCTCGTCCTCGGCGACGGCGAGCAGTGCCGTGTCCGCCGCCTGCAGCAGGGCGCGGCCTGCGAGAGCGGCGCCTGCCGCCAGGAGCTCGAGCATTGGCGCGGATCGTAGTCCGCGTCCGCCCGCTCGCCAAGCTTGAAACCGCGGGCCTGTAGCATTACGGTTCGCCCCTTCGGAGGAGCGACATGAAGGCGCGCGTCGTGGTCACGCTGAAGAAGTCGGTGCTCGATCCGCAGGGGCTCGCCGTCGGCCGCGCCCTGGGGTCGCTCGGCTTCAACGAGGTGAAGGACGTCCGGTTGGGCAAGATCATCGAGCTGGACCTCGACGCGAGGGACGCGGCCGAGGCGAGGAAACGGGTGCAGGACATGTGCGAGAAGCTCCTCGCCAACACCGTGATCGAAGAGTATCGGGTGGAGGAGATCCGCTGATGCTCTTCGCGGTAGTCGTCTTCCCCGGCAGCAATTGCGACCACGATGTCTACCACGTGGCGAAGCACGTCCTGGGCTCCGCCGCCCGGTACGTCTGGCACAAGGATAGGGACCTGCGCGGTGCCGACGTGGTGGTGCTGCCCGGCGGCTTCTCCTATGGCGACTATCTCCGCACCGGCGCCATCGCGCGGTTCTCGCCGATCATGGAAGAGGTGCGGAAGTTCGCCCATCGGGGTGGGCACCTGATCGGCATCTGCAACGGGTTCCAGATCCTCCTCGAAGCGGGCCTCCTTCCCGGCGCGATGCGCCGCAACGATTCGCTCAAGTACGTCTGCCGCGACGTGAATCTCAAGGTGGAGAACGCCATGACGCCCTGGACGCGCAGGTACGCGAAGGGTGACGTCATCCGCATCCCCATCGGCCACGGCGACGGCAACTACTTCATCGACGACGAAGGTTTGCGCAGGCTCGAGGGCGAGCAGCAAATCGCGTTTCGTTACGTCGACCAGGCGGGAATCCGCGGCATCTCGGGGAGCAACCCGAACGGCTCGCTCGCGGACATCGCCGGCATCACCAACGCGCGCGGCAACGTGCTCGGAATGATGCCCCATCCGGAGCGCCTCGCCGAGGGCGTGCTCGGAGGCGAGGACGGGCGCCGGCTCTTCGAGAGCATCGTCGACGCCCTCGGCTGACGTCAGCTTCTGCGGCTGCGCTTCGCATGCACGCGCGGCGCGGTCCACTCCTTTCGGTTGTGCGGCTTGCTCGCGCCTTCCGGCAGCGCGTTGATCGCACGGCGCAAACGTCCGTGCGCCATCACCACGTCGGTGTCACTCTGCAAAAATGGCGCGTACTTCTCCCAGAACGGCGACCCGCCGGCCTGCGTGAGCCGATCGATCTCCTTCCGGACGCCCGCCACCGTTCCTGCCGGCAGGATCTCCTGCGCGAGGAGCGAGTCGAGATCGACGATCAGCTCACTCATCGGATGCAGCCAGGCGAAGTAGGGGTGCTCGGTGAGCAGGCGGAGCATCTGCCCCGGACCTCCGGCCGGCCCGATCTCCCGCTCGTAGGTCGCCCGCACCGCCTGGACCAGCGTGCGATGCACCTCGCGCAGCGCCGCGGCCGCCTCCAGCAGCGCGGGCTTGTGCGCGCCTTCCCCGGTCATGCCCCTAGTTTATGCCGGGACGGGCACGATGGCGGCCGGTATCGACGGATCCGGCGCCAACTTGACGATCGGTGGACCCCTCCAGCGGCGCAGCTCTGCCAACCCGCTCGTCACCACCACGTGCGGGAAGCCCTCGTTCGTCCGGCCGGGCGTCCAGGAACCCAGGTTGAAATAGCGGGCGCCGTTTCCCAGCGCTTCCTCCACCGCGCGATGGCTGTGGCCCATGACGATGTACCTCACGTCGAAGACTTGCGCGACGCGCCGGGCAGCCGCCTGCAGCATGGGGTGCGCATCGGTCCGGCGCCGCTTGCCGAGCGCGGCGTTCATTGCGGCGAAGAGGATGCCGATGCAGGTCAGCACTCCGGATTTGGCCCAGAACCCGTCGACGGTGTGGGCCAGCGTCCACGCCGTGATCAGGCAGACGACCGCCAGGAGCATCCGGTCGAGATAGAAGAGCTGCATTGAATCGAACAGGCTCTGCTCTGCCGGCCGCGAAGCGATCTCCGCCAGCTGCCGCGCCTGGTTCTCCGTCCCCTGGAACCGGGCGAGGAGCTGACGGACGTGGGCATCCCGATCCACCGCTGGCGCCAACGCCTTGTCCGCGGCGCGGGCGAATGCCCTCGAGATCTTCAGCGACTGCCGCACGATGGGATAGATGACGCGGAACACCATCACGAAGTAGTCGGCCGCGACGCGCAGCGGATTACCCGCCCTGAGCACCCAGTCGAGGTATTCCTTGACCCCCCAGGCGTCGACGTCGTCGGCGACCTCGACCTGCTCCGTGTACCGGTTGACGAAGTAGCGCAGCACCTTGGAGCTGATGGGAAGCTCGATCTCCGTGTCGTCGTTGTGCGCGGAGAAGAAATCCGTCTGCACGGAGTACTGGTCGTGCGCATGTCCGTGCTCGGCGTAGAAGAACCCCGGCTCAAGATAGAACCAGTCGTGGAATTCGACCAGGCGGTCGATCTTCCGCCGCGGACAGCCGCTGCGCTCGGCGAGGATTTTGCGCAGCTCTTCCTGGACGGCGGGCCACCGCCATTCGGAATCGTGGTTCCCACGGATGATGCGAACCGAATTGCCCCTATGGACAAAATGGGCGAGCGCGTCAAAGACCGCTGGATGACGTTCGGCGGTACGCCGCAGCTTCCAGACGCACTTCGGCTCCGTCGGAGCGAGGCCCAAGGCCCGTTCCTCACTGGAGATTTCGAAGGGTACCGGCTCCTTCGGCACCAGCGTGATGGCAACGAAGTCGACGATGTCGCCGTTCAGAATCAGATGCCACGGCTTGTCGC
Source organism: Deltaproteobacteria bacterium (assembly GCA_005879535.1). Lineage (NCBI taxonomy): Bacteria > Pseudomonadati > Myxococcota > Myxococcia > Deltaproteobacteria bacterium. The sequence continues at coordinate 67,166 of VBKI01000047.1, forward strand.
CCTCGCGGTGCGACGTATGGTGCAGAAGGAACGAGGTCAGCGGTCCGTCCGTTGGACGCGGTCGGTCAAGCTTGTTGCCGGGGCGAAGATCGCAGCCGAGGTGGAGGTCGGAGATGGCCAGCAGGTTGTGCGGCCGCTCCGATAGCGTCCGCACCCGCCGCCACATTCCTCGAAGCCCCATCGCTCTCCGCCCCCTTCTCTGAGGGAGTCTTGAGCAAGGCGCATGCCGTTACTTCGCAGGCGAGCGAGCGGGCTTCAGATCGATCTCTCGTACACGCGGTACGTCTTGTACTTCCGCGCTCCCATCCTCTCGATGCCACGGTTGATCATCACATTGTCCTCGAGCGTCCACGACAGCTCGCCGCCCACATAGCCCCGGGCGGCGCCGCGGCGCGCGACCTCCACGTAGAGCACCGCCGCGAGTGTTCCGTAACGGTGTGACGCCCGATACTCCTCCTTCACGCCGAGGAGCAGCAGCCGGGCGTGGTGCGGCCGGCGGAACCTCAGGCGCCAGAGCAGCTTCACCACGTTCAGCGGGTTCTTGGTCAGCTCGCCGTCGAAGTCCTTGACCATCTCGTTGACGTCGGGGATGGCGAAGCACATCGCCGCCGGCTTGCCGTCCACCTCGGCGACCAGCGCGATCTCCGTGTCCACGAACATCTTGTACTCGGTGGCGATGATCTCCAGCTCGGCGGAAGTAAACGGCGTGAAGTTCCAGTTGTGCGACCACGCCGAGTTGTAGACGTCGCGGACGATGTCCACCTCGCGGCGGAAGTGCGACAGGTCCATCGGCCGGACGCGGACGTTGGGGAGCTGCAGGGTCCGCTCGGCGATCTTCCTGGTGCGCTCGTCGATGTGGCCGGACGTGTACCACCAGGCGTAGAAGTCCTTCGCCTTCGCCAAGCCGGCCGACTCGATCAGCGGCCCCAGGTACGGTCTGTTGTGCGGCATTCCGATGCGGGGCGGCGTGTCGAAGCCCTCCACCAGGACGCCGACTTCACCCTTGGAGTCGAGGGTGAACGGGCCGCGGATCGTCGTCCTCCCCTTGCCCCGCGCCCACGCCGCCGCCGCGTCGAAGAGAGCACGCGCGACCGCGGGATCATCCTTGCTGTCGAAGAAGCCGAAGAAGGCGACCCCCTTTTCCTGCGGCCATTGCTTGTCGAAGTCGGTATCGATCTGCGCCGAGATGCGGCCCACGGGCTGCCCGTCCTGCAGCGCGAGGAAGCACTTCACTTCGCCGTGCTTGAGAAACGGGCTCTTCTTCGGATTCAGCGACCGCCGGTAATCGTCGAGCAGCGGCGGCACCCAGTTCGGGTCGGACTTCATCCCGAGCGTCCAGGGGACGTGCAGGAAGGCCTCCAGCTCCTTCTTCGACTCGACCGGACGAATCTCGAGCGGCATGAACGGCCGCGGAAGCTACCATATGGAAGCGTTGCGGCGGCGCGTCTCGCGTGGTACGCGAAACGCCTTTCTTTTCGGGATCTGAATGGATTATCGGGACACCGTCCACCTGCCGAAGACCGACTTCCCCATGCGTGCGGCGCTGAGCGAGCGCGAGCCGGCGCAGGTGAAGGCGTGGGAGGACGAGGGGGTCTACGAAAAGCTCCTGGAGAAGAACGGGAAGGCGGAGAAGTTCGTCTTCCACGACGGCCCGCCATACGCGAACGGCGCCATCCACCAGGGCCACTTCCTCAACAAGATCCTCAAGGACCTCGTGGTGAAGTACCACCTGATGGCAGGGCGCCTGACGGACTTCGTCCCCGGCTGGGATTGCCACGGGCTCCCCATCGAGCGGCAGGTGGACAAGCAGCTCGGCGCGAAGAAGCGGGAGCTGAGCGTGGGACAGTTCCGCCGCGCCTGCCGCAAGTACGCCGAGGAACAGATCGAGCTGCAGCGCAAGGACTTCAAGCGCCTGGGAATCTTCGCGCGCTGGGACCGGCCATATCTCACGATGGACTTCCGCTACGAGGCGGACATCGTGCGCGAGCTCGCCTCATTCACGCGGCGCGGTGCGCTCTACCGCCGCAAGCGGCCGGTGCATTGGTGCCCCGTCGACGTCACCGCCCTGGCAGAGGCGGAAGTCGAATACGCCGACAAGACGAGCCCCTCGATCTACGTCCGTTTTCCGCTGACTTCGGGCGGACCACAGGGCTGGGGACTCGCCATCTGGACCACCACGCCCTGGACCATCCCGGCGAACCTCGCGATCACGGCCAATCCCGAGCTGGAGTACGTTGCGTATGATCTGCCGCGGCATGGCGTCACCGTCGTGGCGCGCGATCTGCTGCACGCGTTTCTCAAGGACTGCGCGCCCGACGAGCTCTTCTTGCCTTCCGACGCGCGCGGCGACGGTCTCCTCTCGGCCGCCCGCGCCACGGGAGCCACGCTGAAGCACCCGGGGCGCATCAAGAAGACGCTGCAAGGAAGCGAGCTGGATGGCTGGAAGTATCGCCACCCGCTGATCGCGCGGGAGAGCCCGGTGCTGATGGGCGCGCACGCCACGGCCGACGCCGGCACCGGTCTCGTGCACACCGCTCCGGGGCATGGCGAAGACGACTTCAACATGGGCGTGCAATACGGCCTGCCCATCTGGGCGCCGGTCGACGGGCACGGCCGCTTCACCGGAGACGTGGCCATCGACGGTCTCGAAGGCCTCAAGGTCTTCGACGCCAACCCGAAAGTGATCGAGCTCCTCGCCGGAGCGGGCGCCCTGCTCAATGCGGGGAACCGGGCAGGGCAGATCCGCCACAGCTATCCGCACTGCTGGCGCTGCAAGAACCCGGTGATCTTCCGCGCCACCGACCAGTGGTGGCTCGGGCTGGACATCGAGATCGATCTCCCGGGCCGCGGCCGGACGACCATCCGCAAGGCGGCGCTGGCGGCCATCGACGAGATCGACGCGCAAGGCGGATGGATCCCGGCATGGGGCAAGGAGCGGATCCGCAGCATGGTCGAAGGCCGTCCCGACTGGTGCGTCTCGAGGCAGCGCGCCTGGGGTGTGCCCATCCCGGTCTTCTACTGCGGCAAGGACCGGGAGCCGCTCGTCTCGGCAGACGCGATGGAGCATGTGGCGCGCATCTTCGACTCGGAAGGCGCGGACGCCTGGTTCGACCGGCCTGCGCGCGAGCTGGTTGCGCCCGGGAGCCGCTGCGCGAAGTGCGGAGGAACCGAGTTCGAGAAGGAGAGCGACATCCTCGACGTCTGGTTCGACTCGGGCTCCTCGTTCGCCGCCGTGCTCGAGAGCGGCGTCTGGCCCACGGTGCGCTTTCCGGCGGACCTCTACCTGGAAGGTTCGGACCAGCACCGCGGCTGGTTCATGTCGGCCTTGATGATCGGCATCGGCACGCGAGGCAGGGCGCCGTACCGCGCGGTGCTCACGCACGGGTTTCTCGTCGACGGCGAAGGCCGGAAGATGTCCAAGTCGCTGGGAAATGCGCCCGATCCGCAGGGGCTGCTCAAGAAGTACGGAGCGGAGTTGATGCGGCTCTGGGTGGCGGGCTCCGACTATCGCGACGACATCGGTTTCTCCAACGCCATCGTGGAGACGCTTTCGGAGAGTTACCGGAAGATCCGCAACACGGTCCGGTACTGCCTCTCGCAGCTCTACGATTTCGATCCGCACCAGGACAGTTCCGGGGAGCTCCTGCCGGTCGATCGGTGGGCGCTCTCGCGGTTCGAGCGCTACCGCGCCGAGGTCATCGAGGCGTACGGCAACTATGAATTTCACAAGGTGTATCGCGCAACCGTCGAGCTTTGCGCCGTCGATCTCTCCGCCTTCTACTTCGACGTTCTCAAGGACCGCACCTACTGCTCGGGCAAGCGCTGGCCCGAGCGGCGGGCGGCGCAGACGGTCCTGCACCGGATCGTCCGCGATCTCTGCTGCCTGCTCGCGCCCGCGCTCTCGTTCACGGCGGAGGAAGCCTGGCGGTTCGTCCCCCGGCATGGGGCGGGCAGCGTCTTCCTCGCCGGCTTTCCCGCGCCGGAACCCGGACTCGTCTCCGACTCCCTGGAAGAAGAGTTCCGTCAGCTACAGTCGCTCCGGGAAGCGGTGAACCTCGCCTTGGAGCAGAAGCGCGCCAGCAAGGAGATTGGCAAGGCGACCGAGGCGGACGTGACACTGACCGTTCCTTCCGGGATGGCAAGGGAGGTCGCCGAGCGTTACGAGAAGCAGCTGGCAGATCTCTTCCTCGTCGCGTCCGTTACCCTGCGACCGGGGGAGGCGGCCGCGGCGGAGGTGCGCAAGAGTCCGCACCGGCCGTGTGAGCGCTGCTGGCGGGCGCTCCCCGACGTGGGAGAAAAGGGTCTGTGCGCGCGCTGCCAGCGCGCGGTGAGCGAGGGTTGATGGAGAACGGGTTGTCGAAATGGAAACTGCTCGCGCTGCTCGCGGGACTGTGGGTCGTCGCGGACCAGGTGACCAAGTACCTGGCGGTGGAGCACCTGACGGCCGCGTTCATCGCCGCGCGCGCCCACACGTTCCCGGACAAGGTGAGCGCCTTCGTCGAGCAGAAGGAGCTGCTGGAGCGGGGGCTTGCCAACCCGGTGCCCGTCACCGTCACGCCGTTCTGGCAGCATCGCTACACGCAAAACCGCGGCGCGGCCTGGGGCGTACTCTCCGGAGCGGGCGAGCAGTTCCGCGTACCCTTTTTCTACCTGGTCAGCATCGCCGCCGTGATCTTCATCTTCTCCTACTACCGCAAGCTTCGCACCGAGCAGCGATATCTCCAGATCGCCCTGGCGCTGGTCCTGGGCGGGGCGATCGGCAATGCCATCGATCGCATCCTGCGCGGGTACGTGATCGATTTCATCGATTGGCACTGGTTCGACCCGCACTGGCTGCGCTCTTCGCTCCACTGGCCGACCTTCAACGTGGCGGACAGCGGAATCACCGTGGGTCTCGCGATGCTCTTCCTGGAGATGCTGTTCGCGAAGAAACCCGCCAAAGCTCCCGCCGAGCCGGCGGCGAGGAAAGCCTGATGCTTCCGGTCTTGTTCACAGTGACGATTCCGCCCTCGCTCGGCCTCGTGGTCTGGTTGGCCGTCTCCGCCGCTTCCGGCGCCTGGCAGGTCCGCTCCGCCCGCGCCGCCGGCGAAAAGAATCTCTGGAAGACGTTCGCCACCTGGACGGCGGGCACTGCGGTCGTGCTGTTCGCCGCGGTGAACGCGCTCGGCGGCCAGAACATCCTCCACCTCCAGCGGCCGCTGGCGATTCCCATCCACACCTACGGGATCCTCGTGGCTGCCGGCTTCCTCGTCGCCATGTCGCTCGCGGCGCGCGCGGCGGAGCGGGCGGGCCTGAGCCGCGACAAGGTGTTCGACCTGTCGTTTGGCATCCTCGTCGCGGCCATGATCGGCTCGCGGATCCTCTTCATCATCGTCAACTGGGACGAGTACGCGCACGACCTCGTCGGCATCGTGCAGTTCTGGAAGGGCGGTCTGGTCTTTTACGGCGGCTTCATCGGCGCGGTCCTGTTCTCCGTCTGGTACATGCGCCGGCACGAGATGCCGTTCTTGCCCTATGCCGACGCGATGGGACCCACCGTGGCCATCGGACAGGCGCTGGGCCGGCTCGGCTGCTTCTCCGCGGGATGCTGCTGGGGCGGAGCTTGCGACGCCCACTATGCGTTCGCCGCCCGATTCCCGCCCGAGTCGCTTGCGTACCAGTCGCAGGTGTCGACGCGCCTGATCACAGCGGGCGCTCCGAGCACCATTCCCATCCACCCGACGCAGCTCTACGAGGCGCTCGGGTGCGCGCTGATCTTCCTGTTCCTGACCTACTGGCGGAGCCGGAAGCGCTTCCACGGCGAGCTGCTCGCGCTCTACCTGATGCTCTATGCGCCGCTGCGCGCCATCGTCGAGACGTTCCGCGGCGACGAGGAGCGGGGCCGGGTATTCAATTTCCTTGGCGGGTGGGCGCAGCACGCATGGTGGAACCTCTCCACGAGCGAGCTGCTCAGCATCGGGATTTTCGCAGCAGGCATCGCCATCTACGTCACGCAGAGCAAGAGGGCGATCTCGGCTTCGGTGCCCGTCGCGGCGTGAGGTAGAATTCGCCCGTGGCCGCGCCGACCGGGACACAGCAGCTCCCGCAGGAGAAGTACGCCGAGGAGCTGAGCGACCTCGACGAAGGCATCTCCGTCCTCCAGGTCCTCTACGAGAAGTACTTCCTCGGCATCGACCGGAAGCCGCCGGAACAGGAGCGCAAGCGGATCTCGGAAAAGGCGCGCGAGCTGCGCACGAGGTCCATCCGCAACACCGCGCTGAAGTTCAAGGTGAACACGCTGTTCGCGAAGCTGATCTCCTTCGAGCGCATGTGGGACCGGACGCTGCGGGAGATCGAGGAAGGCACCTACAAGCGCGACGTCTTCAAGGCCAAGCTGCGAGCGGGCGACCGCGACGAACCCCGGACCGGCCCGGTGAAGCCGGCCGCGCCGTCCATCTCGGATGCAAATTTGCGGCGCCTCTACGACACGTACGTGGTCGCGCGCAAGCGCTGCGGCGAAGCGACGGACGGCCTCACGTTCGACTCGATGGCCGCGCGCATCCGCTCCCAGGTTCCGGAGCTGATGCAGAAGCACAAGGCCAAGAACATCGAGTTCAAGGTCGTGATCAAGGGCGGCAAGGCGATTCTGAAGGCCGTCCCCCACACATGAAACCCGCATAACGTCTGCGCGCTCTGCGGTTGATCTGAAGACTTTCCAACGCGAGCCATAGCCCCCGCAGTTGCCGCGGAGCGTTGCGCTGCCCACCCTTTTGCGCGTGGCGGGACAGGGGGGCGTGCCTATGCGGCGAACAGGACTCATGCTGGCGGTGGCAGTGGCGGCGTGCGCGCGCACCGCGGCCGAGCCGCGCCCCTCGGAAGCGATGGAGCGCTCCGCCCGGCTCCTTCGCGCTCTCGATCGCCTCGAGGCCGACCTCCACAACGGCGAGACCGAGACGTTCACCTACTCGGAGCTGGTCCGTCGCCACTCGGCGACCGAGCAGATCGCCTGCAAGGTCACCGACGAGCACGTGGCGGAGATCCATCGCCTCGCGGAAGCGCAGGAGCGCAAGTTGGCGCGCAAGCAGCGGATCGATCGCCCCAAGAAGCACACCGTGGCGATGGCCCGGCCGCGCCCCGCGCGTCACGCGCTCGCGACCAACTGAGCGACGCTGTAAGCACCGCGACCACATGCCGCGGCAGCTTGCGGAATTCCGGCGTGCGCCTGCGCGGTTGAACACCGCGTCAAGATTCGCCGTCCGAGGGGCGGCAGAACCAAGGAGACGTTATGCGGAAATATCACACCCTGATCCTCCTCGCTCCCGTCGCAGTCGCCTGCGCCACGCCCGGCACGCGGACCGCTGTCGGCGCCGGAGGCGGAGCGGCCGTGGGCGCCGGCGTCGGCGCGATTGCCGGCGGATGGAAGGGCGCCGCCATCGGCGCGGCAGTCGGCGGGCTCGCAGGCGGCGCGGTCGGGAACTACCTCGACAAGCAGGCCGAAGAGCTGAAGCAGGTGGCCGAGACGACGAAGCGCACCAAGGACGGAATCCTGGTCGATCTGAAGAGCAAGCTGCTCTTCACCACCGACAGCGCCGTGCTGAAGCCGGAGGCGGTGGAGATGGTCGCGAAGCTCGGCGACATCTTCGCCAAGTATCCCGAGGATCGGATTCGGATCGCTGGCTACACCGACTCGACTGGCTCGGTGGCGCACAACGAGGAGCTCTCGCTGCGCCGGGCAAAGGCGGTGCGCGAGGTGCTCACCGGGCGCGGCGTGAAGTCCGAGCAGATGATCGTCGAGGGGATGGGGCCGCAGCATCCGGTGGCGACCAACTCCACGGTAGCAGGCAGGGCGCAGAACCGCCGGGTCGAGCTGCACATCGACGTCCCGACCCAGGTCGCCTCGCAGTAACGGCCGTTTACTCGAACATCCGGTCGACGCCGACGACCTGCACGTCGGCGTCGACCTTCGCGCCGAAGGGGAACTTTGCGATCTCCTTGTCGGTTGCGAGCTGCTCGGCGGGCTTTTCCGGCGTCTTTCCCGTCGCATCCTTCTGGTACTGGATCGGCGTCGGATCTCCCGCCAGCAGCGCCTTCTTCACCGACGCCATGTCCTTGCCGGCGAGCACGATCTCAAGCTTCGCGGGATCGACCCACTTGCGCCAGGCCCTGTTCACCTGATCCGCGCTGACCTCGCGCACCGCTTCTCGCCAGGCGGCGAGGAAGCCCTTCATCCCGTAGAATTGATCGTCCAGCGCGTACCCGAGCTTGCGCGCGTCGGTCTGGTCGAAGAGCAGGATGTATCCGTCGAGGAAGCCCTTGGTCTGTTCCACTTCCTGCGCGGAGAACGGCTCGTCGCCGAAGGTGCGCGCCAGCTCGTAGAGCGCGGCGCGCACCGCGAAGAGGCGGTTCTCGTCACGCACGGGCCGGAGCCAGATGGTGAACTCCTGTTGCTGGCGCGTGCGCCCCGTCTGGGCGGTGGCCGCGTCGCCTCCTTCCTGGCGGAAGTGCTCGATGTACGCGTAGTCGCCGTAGTTCAAGCCGCGCATCTCGCGCAGCCGCTGCATCAGGCGGCCGTTGGTCTGGCGGTGCTCGCCGATAGCGGAGCGGGCGATGGACATCGCCGGCCAGTCCGGGTCCTTCCGCGACAGCGTCCAGGGCATTCCCATGGAGATGGCGGTGGAGTCGGAGTTCTTCTCCACCAGCACGAAGCGCGGGCCGTGGGGCTGCGCCTGCGCGACGGCAGCGGGCGGTTGCGACCGGGGAGGCAAGGCCGAGAGCGCCTGGGCCAGGTCGCTGCCGAGATTCTGCGGGTAGCCGCCGGCGACGCCGATCGTCAGCCGGTCGGCGGTGAACACGCGCCCGGCGTGCTGCTGCAGCTCCTGCAGGCTCATCGACTTGAGATCGGAGGCGTGCCCGAGCGTGAGCCGCTCATACGGGTGGCCGCGGAACATCGATTCCTCAAGGCTTTCCTTGCCCAGGTTCTCGTCGTCGCCCTGTCGCAAGCGCTTCTCGATGTCGTTCACCGCCGCGTCGCGCAGGCGGCGGAACTCCTCCGGATCCCAGCGAGGGTGCAGCACGACGTCGGTGACGATGGGAAGGAACTTCGCCAGGTTGTCGCGATGGACGCGGGCGAGGAATGTCGTCAGCTCCTTGTCCACGCGCACGTCCAGCTCCGCCGCGAGTGGAAAGAGCGCCTCGAGCAGCTGCTTGGCGCTCAGCGCCTGCGTGCCGCCTTCGGTCATTACGCGGGCGGTGAGGTAGGTGAGCCCGGCCCTGCCGCGCGGGTCGTCGACGGACCCGGCGCGGAACCGCAGCTGGACATTGACGATTGCGTTCTGGTTGCCAGGAAGCTCGAGCAGGCTGAGACCAAAGGAGAACCTCTTGACGTCGGGCGGGACGGATGGGCGCTGCTCGGACTGGGCGGCCGCGGGCGTGGCGGATCGCGAGCCGGCGGAAGCTGCCGCCGGCTTGTGCGGCTCGCTGCCCGGCGACACGACGCCGCCGTCGGCTGCTCCGGACTCCATCGCCGCCGCCGCGGGCTGCGACGTCCTCCTCGCGGACTCCTGCTGCGCGCAGGCAGCGGCGAGGGCGATGAACAGAGCGCGTTTCATCGCCCACCTCCCTTGCGCCCGGTCACCAGCGTGACGGTGGTCCGGTTCAGATCCATGAAGTTGCGCTTGGCGAAGTCCTGGAGGTCGCCGGGTTGCACCGTCGCCAGGACGGCAAATTCCTTGTTCAGGTAGTCCACGTCGCCGGTGAGCGCGGTGTTCACCGCCAGCGTCACGGCTGCGGCGTCCGCCTTGTCGAGGCCCATGATGTTCGAGTAGCGGAGGTTCGATCGGACCGCGTCGAGCCGCTTGGCGTCCACGCGGCCGCCGGCGAGATTCTTGATCTCGCGCAACACGGCGGTCTCCACCGTGCGCAGGTTCTTCGCATCCTTCACCCGCATCAGCACGCCGAACAGATTCGGATCGCGGTGGTCGCCGTACGTCGGGAACATGGTGTCGACGAGCTGCCGGCCGAGGACGAGGCTCTGGTAGAGCGGGCTCGTGGGTCCGAACAGGTATGCGTTGAGCAGGTTCTGCACCGCGGCGCGCTTGAGGTCGCTCGCCGCGGGAGTGTGCCAGGCGATCCAGATGCGCGGCAGGGTCGGCTTGTCCCAATCGATCTGCCCCCGCCGGCTCTGCCGCTGCCTGGGCTCCACCGGAACGCGCACCGCATCCAGCTTTCCCTTCCAGGGGCCGTACGCCTTCTCGATCTGCGAAAGCGTCGCCGGCTTGTCGAAGTCGCCGGCGATGAAGACGGTCGCGTTGTCCGGCGTGTAGTAGCGGCGGAAGAACTCCCGGGAGTACTGGTAGCCCGCCGGCATGTCCTGGATGTCTTTCAGGTAGCCGATGACCGTGTGCGCGTACGTGTGGCGCGTGAACGCGGTCTCCATCATCGTCTCTTCCATCTTCTGCTCGGGATTGCTCGCGCTCTTGATGTACTCGCCGAGGATCGCGCCGGCTTCCGTGCGGAACGCGGGCTCGTCGTAGTCGAGGTTCTGGAAGCGATCCGCCTCGTACTCGATGATGGTGGGCAGCGCCTTGGCCGGACCGTAGAGGTGATAGACGGTCATGTCCTCGCTGGTGAAGGCGTTCGTGTTCAGGCCGAGGCGCGTGACGGTGTCGTTGTAGTCCTGCGAAGAATGCTGCTTGGTGCCGCGGTACATCATGTGCTCGAAGAAGTGCGCGAAGCCCGACTTGCCCTTCTCCACTTCGTTGCGGCTGCCGACGCGCATCAGCGTGTAGTAGGCGACGAGGCCGGGCGAGTCGTAGGAGATGAAGACGACGCGCAGGCCGTTGGGAAGCGAATGGATTTCGACCGGGAAGGGAAACGCCTTTGCGTCGGCCGCGGGCGCGGGCGCTGCGGAGGCCGCGACCAGCGCGGCGAAAAGCGGAAGCATCATGCGGTTTCCTCCGAGGGGCGCGCATCGTAGCCGACAACCGCGACAAATCAAGGAAGGAAAGCCGCGTCGATCAGCCCTGCAACTGCGGCCGCGCGGAGTCTCCGGCCCAGAGCGCGAAGCGGTGCTTCCCGGCGGACTTCGCCTCGTACATGGCGCCGTCGGCGCGGTCGAGAAGCTGCTCGGGCGCGTCGGGAGCGGCTTCGAACCAGGCCATGCCGACGGAAGCGCCGACGTCGAGTCCCGGGTAGCGCTCGCCGAGGGCCTGGGTGCGCGCGAGCAGGCGATGCGCGAGCGGCTCCACCGCGCTGCGCTTGGCGTCGGTGAAGAGCACGGCGAACTCGTCGCCACCCAGGCGGGCCGCGACGTCGCTGCCGCGGATGGTGTCGCGGATGGCTTGCGCGATCTTCTTCAGGAACTGATCGCCCTCGACGTGCCCTCTCTCGTCGTTCAGACGCTTGAAGTTGTCGATGTCGATGTAGGCAATGCACACCGGCGTTGCGTTTCGCCTCGCGTGGGCCAGCTCCTCGGAGAGACGTTCGAGGAAGGCCCGGCGATTGGGCAGGTTCGTCAACGCGTCGGTGCGCGCCAGCTTCTCCGCGCCGTGCAGCAGCTCGGAGAGGCGGGCGTTCATCTCCTTCAGCCTTCGCCGGTCTTCGCGGATGCGCACCACCATGGCCGCCATCGCGACCAGCATCAGGAGTCGCGACATGGAATTCCACATCAGGGTGCGGGTCGACTCGCCGCGGTGGTCCCAAGCCTCCGCCTCGAACCAGGCGATGCCGGCCGTGAGCGAGGCGAGCAGGGCCGGGCCTCGCCCGAGCCACCAGGCGGCGCCGAGCACCGGCATGACGTAGAAGAGCGCGAACGACATCCAGGGCCCGGTCACGTAGTCGAGCAGCCCGACCACCGCGACAGCCGCGACGGCGAGCACCGCGAGCAGCGTCCGCAGGACGCCGGGTTTGTCGTAGCGCGGTTCCAGTCAAACCGAGGCTAGCGCGCGGTGCCGATCAGGTCGATTTCGCCGCCGTCCACACCGGCACCTGCCAGAGCGCGTACCCGCGCGGGTCGCGCACGCAGGCGATCATCTCGCGCCAGCGCCGCTCCACCTCCTCGCGGGGGACCCCCGAGTGCTGGACGATGGAGTCGGTATAGCCGTCCCGCCAGGCTTCCCAGATGCGGGCGAAGACCTCCCGCGGGACACGCAGGGTGTCGACGACGACGTAATCGGCCCTGATGTCGCGTACGCCGAGATCGGTCAAGTGCGTGAACGTCTTGCGGCCGACGTGGAGGTCGCAGCCTATGGCGGGTCCGTAGGAATTCGGGATGCGCTGCCAGAAGCCGTCGGAGTCGAGCTCGGTGGGATGGCACCAGAGCATTCCGTAGTCCTCGGAGATCAGGTGCAGGCGGCCACCGGGCTTCAGCACCCGGACCATCTCGCCGAGGACCCGGCGCGCGTCCGGGATCGCCTGCAAAAGGTGGCGGCTGACCGCGAAGTCGAACTCGGCATCGCCGAAGGGAAGGTGCATCGCGTCTCCGTGCTGGAAACGGACGCGGTCGCCGAGCTGTGCGTTCTTCGCGCGGGCTTTCTCGAGGTGCGACTCCTCCAGATCGATGCCAAGGTAGCTCGCGGAGGGGAACAGCCGGGCAAGGCGGGAGGCGATCTCGCCTGTCCCGCAACCGACGTCGAGGATGCGCGGGGCCTGCGGCAGCGGGTGCCGCCGGAAGATGGGCTCCTCCTGCGGCCAGATGGCCTCCATCTGCGCGGCCAGGTTGCGGACCATCGACTCGTCCGCCATCTCCTTCGCCTGCGGGCTGCTCGGGTTCATGCGGCGCAGCTTAACAGCGCGGTTGCGCGGCGCCGGCGCATGCCCGAGTCAGCTTACCTCCAACCCTGCATCCTGCGCCGGGGCTCCTGACAGCGTGGTGGCAGGAGAGATCCGTCGCTTCCGCATTGAAAATCGGGTACTTGGGGTGGGTGCCGGGAACGGTTGCGCTGATTGCGGCGCTGCTCGCCGCGCCGGTGCCGCGCGACGACGAGGTGACGATCCAGTTGCCGCCCTCGGGCGCCGGCGGGACCGTCTATGCCGGCGCTGGCCCGACGTTCGTTGCGGCGCAATCGGCCGGGGTGGGTCTCTCGTATGACCTTGCGCTCGAGCTCGGTCGAGCGTTGGTCGTGTTCGATCTCCTCGGCGCGACCGGACTCCACAACTATGGAACGGCCCTCGGCACCGCGACGGTTGGCGCCGTCCTGGTGGAAGCGGAGCGGGCACCTTACATCGTGGGCGGCATCGGGTATCTGGTCCGCGGGATCATCGGCGGTGATTCTTCGGGACCGCGCCGCGAACACGTCGTCCTCACGGCCGAGGCTGGATACATCTTCGGGCGCGCGCGTCGCTGGGGGCAGATCTGGGCAGGAATTCGCGGGCTGGTGCCGATCGCGGCAACGTCGACCCAGGGCTCCCCATTGCCGGACCTGCCTTGGGCCCTGCTGACGGTCCGCTTTCTGCTTTGACGCAGGCCTCAGCGCGTCAAAGCTGGTTGGCGGCGCCGGCGCCTGTTCCAGAGGGACCGGGCTGTCTTTGACGCGCAGTCCGGTCCCCAAGAGTGCGTCATTCACCCTTCTCGAACACGCCGATCCGGGCCCCGCTGGGATCCTGCAGGACCGCGAACCAGCCGACGTCCTTGACCTCGGTCCTGGGCGCGATCACGGTCGCGCCGAGCTTCTGCGCCCCGGGAGACCGTCTCATCGAGCTTCGGCACCTTGATGTAGGCGAGCAACGCGCTGCGCGCGCCCGGTTCCTGCTGCGTCATCAGCCCCGCCTCCGGGCCTTCCTGGTATCGATTTCCGTGTAAGCGCCGATGGCGGGTACCGGCGTGTCCTTGGTCTTCCAGTCGAAGAGCTCCGCATAGAAGGTCTTCGCGCGAGAGGCGTCAGTAGTGTGAAGCTCCAGGTACGTGAAGGGGTTGGCCATGTGCGTTCCTCCTGTAAGAACGTACTCTGCGCCGCCCCTCCCGACAGCATTGTGTCAGGAGACTTCCGTCTTGACGGATCTGCGAGGGCGCGGCATACAACGCGCCCCTGCGCCTGTGCCCAGGTAGCTCAGTTGGCAGAGCAGGGGACTGAAAATCCCCGTGTCGGTGGTTCGATTCCGCCCCTGGGCACCAACTTGTGCGGACGCTCGCGGCAGGCCAACGGCACTCCGTGCTGCGACTCCGGACGGGGCTATCCTTGCTCTCTCGCCTCGCTATTGCCCAGCGGCGTGCCTCTCGCCTTCCACGCCTTCACCTCGTTGTCCGCCACCGCTGCGACCGCACGCAGGCCATCGGCGGTCTCTCGTACGAGATATGCGTGCTCCCATCGAGCGATTTGCTCGCCGGCGCCGTCGAAGAGCTCATCCAGAGTGGTGACGACCGCGACCCCTTCGCCGACCAATTTGATCTCCAACACGCGCTTCTTCGCTCGAGCGACGCCTTGCCGCCGGTAGAAAGCACAGGCGGCCTCGGTGTTCCTTCGAAAGGCCTCTGGATCAGCAAGGCACGAGCTTCTATCGCGGGTCGTGATGAACGCCGGGAGCTTCCAGACCCGACCTATTTCTTCTACGTCTCCGCGAGAAAACGCGTCCGCGTAGTGCGTGAAGAACTCGTCCAACGATTCCCGCGTCATCGTCTCCCCCCGGTGAACGGTGATCTGATCTCTACTCCATCGCGATCACGTTGATCTCGAACAGCGCCGTCCTCGTCATCGTCCTGGAGCGCACATGGCTGACTGGGCGGCGAGCTATCGGTGGTGGACGCCGCGACCACGACGCAGAAGGCCGCTCGCGCTGCGTCGTCGGGTCGGCCGCTGATCCCAGGAAGCTCGCGCCCACGCCGTTGCCCGATCACCGGCTGACGTCGATCATCACCATCGAGGCCGACGCGGAAGGCTGTGCGTCAGAAGACGGGTGAGCGCGAGGCTCTTCCGCCCGCTCTCCAGGATCCCCATCGGCCCGAGTCCAGCCCGCAGGGAGGGCACCTCGATCGCCAGCGAGCCTTTAGCGTGAGCGTTTAGCGAGCAGCCTGCGATCGCCGGGCGGCGATGTCGGCAGTCCCGGGGTGCGCGAGGCTGCGCCCTTGCGGACTGCGGTCACCGCGACGACGCCCAGGATCAGCACTCCGGCCAAGCCGAGCAGAGTACTCCAGGAGAGGACCTGGGGGATTGGACTGAATCCGTCGCCGGTCAGGATGAACGCGGCCCAGTAGCGCGGGTGCCGCAGTTCCGTCCCGGAGTTCAGAAAGCGCAGCTTTGCAACCCGCAGCGCTTCTGCCTTTGGCTTCCCGCGGTTCAGCTCGAAGTACAGCTGTGCCATGAAGTCGCGCGCGGGCTCGTCTGCTACGCGCCAGAGAGTGGTCACCGCAGCGCGCGCCCCGGCGGAGAGGAGAGCGCGGCTGAACGCGTACGGGCCCTCGCCGCGGACGAGCTTGCCCCGCTCCGTATCGCAGGCGGAAAGGGTGCCGAGGTCGACCCCGCGCAAGTCGAGGTCGTAGACTTCCTTCAGGAACAGATAGTCCACCCCATCCTGCTGGCGCTCCGGCGAAAAGAGGATCCGCGACCGTTCCGGGCTCGCCATGTCGGCGACGGCATGGGTGGCAAGGTGGAGCAGGGGTACGCCGGCAGCATCGCCGTCCAGCAGGTGTTTCTTCAGATTCGCGCTCCCGAGGAAAAGCTGGGCGCGGCCGGGGCAGGTGCGCGCGATGGCGCGCGCCTCCTCGGCCGAGGCGGGAAGCGGGTTGCTCAGCTCGGCGCCGCCGAGCTCCATCGCCGGCCCATGCGAGGCCGGCTGGATCCGGGGGGCGGCGAATGTGATCAACTGGCGCTTCCAAGGCGGTGCCCAGAAGCGCGCGCGGTCGGAGGACTCGCGCAACAGGACTGCCGCGGAGGGCAGGTAGGAGACGTCGAACCGCTCGATGATCGGCGAACCTGTGCCCGGGTCCAGCAGCTCGAAAGGAATTTCGCCCAAGGCTCCGTCCGGAACGACGATCAGGTGGGAGGCGTTGGGCCGCCCGAGCGCGGGGACTCCGCCGAGCAGACGCGCCCCGATCGTGGCGGCCGGCCCCTTCCAACCGTCGGTCGTGCCCGCCGATGCCTCGTTCAGCAGCGATGAAATCTCCGCGAGATCGGGAACGACGGCCGCAAGCGAAACGATGCCGGCCGCTTCCCGCGTGGCCCAGAGCACCGCCGAACGGCGCGGCCCGACCCAGTATTCGAGAAGGACGGCTCCCGCCGGAAGCCGCCCCTGGACCGCAGCGAGCGTCGGCTGCGCCGCCGCCAGCCGATCCTGGAAGGTCCGGGCCCGCGCTCGTTCCAGCACTTCGAAAAACCCGGCGAGGTCCTCGCGCTCCAGGAGGACCTCGAGCAGCGCATCGTAGACGTCGCGTTTGTCCGCGAGGAAGTCCATCTTGAGCGAGGCGAGCTGGAGCTGCGCCCGGACCGACTCGATCCCGGAGATCGCGTCGCGAAAGTAGGCGTCCGCGACGCCGTCTCGGTGGGCGGACCGCGCCAGCCGGCCGAGTCCGTACAGCGCCTTCCACTGCTCGTCGGTGGTGCCGAGCTGGCGCGACAATGTCAGCGCCGCCTCGAAATCCTTCGCTGCCCCGGCCGCGTCGCCCTGCCGGTAGAGACTTTCTCCGCGGTAGAGACGGGCCAGGGCCGCCTCCCTGCGGTTGTCGGTCTGTTCGGCGAGCGAGAGGGCGTCGGTGAACGTCGCGACCGCGACCGGGAAGTTGGCCAGGTCGAGCGCCTGGACGATGCCGATGTTCGTGAGCACGCGGATCCGCGCCTGCTTGTGCTCGTTGCCAGCCAGGAGCTTCTGGGCGGCCCGGTAAGTCTCCAGCGCCTTGGTCGGGTCGCCCAGGCGACGATAGAGATCCCCGAGATTCGATCCCAGGCGCGCCTGCTCGCTCGGAGTCAGCACCTCGGGTGAATTGCGCAGCTCTCCATAGAGCTGGATCGCTTGATCGTCGTGCCCGACACGCTGGAAGACCGCTGCCTGGTTCGTGATTGTGATGCGCCGCAGCCGCGGGCTCCACGGCGCGGCTCCCGCCTGACCGACGCTGTCGAGCGCGTCGCGATACGCGCGCAGCGCTTCCAGGTAGCGCGCCTGGTGGAAGTGGACGCTCCCGATGTTGTTCAGCGCCTCGATCTCACGCTCGCGATCGCCGATGGACCGGGCCAGCGCAAGCGCTTTCGCCAGCAGGCCGAGCGCGGAGGCGTAATGCCCCTGGTAGAGCTCCGCGACGGCAAGAAGCTGGATCGCGTGCGCCTCGCCGGCCCTGTCCCCGCTCGCACGATGGACGTCGATCGCCTCGCGAGCCCTCGCGGCCGCGGACTCGTATTGTCCCTGCGCCGATGCGATCTTGCTCAAGGCTCGGAGAGCGGCGCCCAGGCCGGCTGGATCGGAAGAGCGCAGCTCTGGAAGCAGCGCCTCGTAGGCGTTCTGCGCTTCGCGAAGCGCGCCACGCTGCTGCAGCCCCCGCGCGTCTTCGAGCGTGAGCGGCGCGCCGCCCTGCGCCGCTCCCGCGAGCAATGAAATCAAGCCGAGACTGATCGCGCAGAGCGGCACCGGAGCGAATCATCGCCCGGCGGTGGGGATGCGTCCAGCGCTCAGGGAGACGCGAGCGCGGGCAGGACCGGCGTGACCGAGCTCTCGTCTTCGTTTCCCCTGAGTCCCAGCATCTGGACCGGGACGGTTGCCGTCACCGCCAG
>VBKI01000047.1:84845-85343 GCA_005879535.1 Deltaproteobacteria bacterium
GAGCTCCGAGACCTCGCGCGAGACCTTGGTGCCCGAAGGCAGCGTGAGCGTAGCCGACGCCACTGCCTCGCCCGCGTCCCAGAGCTCGACCGACACGATCGAGTCGGCCGGCCCCGGATTCTGCAGGGCGAGCGCGAAGAATGTTCCGGTCGCCGGCGCCGCGAACACGGCGCTGGCTCGCGTCTGCAACGGAAAGATGGCTTCGGTGACGGCGAGGAGGGGGATCGTACTCTTGCCGAGGTCCGCGGTGCGCAAGGTCGCAAAGGAGGTCGCGCTGGTCAGGTCCGGGTTCGTGACGCTGACCATCCTGGCGTCGAGTTGCGCGTCGACCGCGGTGACGACCTCGATGCGTGAAGAGTCCACCCACGACGTCGAGGCGAGGGCGACGCCCTCGATCAGCACCTGGGCCTCCGGTTGAAACCCGTCCCCGAGCACCGCCACCAGCGACCCCCCTGGCAACAGCCCGCCGCCGGGCAGCACGTCGCCGATGGAAACCGC
>VBKI01000047.1:85413-159975 GCA_005879535.1 Deltaproteobacteria bacterium
CGGACCTGATCGGAGGCGGTGATGGTCACCGCGAGCATCGGGTCGCTGGAAAGCTCCGGGGTTTCAGGCGGATAAACCGTGCGGATGACCGCTGAGCCCCCGATCATCAGGGCGGTACCTGCTGCTTCCGGCGCGCCGAGCATTACGATTCCGACCCCTCCAAAGTCAGGGCCAAGCTGGTCGACGATGATCGGCGTAGGGTCGTTGGGGACGGCTGGACGCACCCTCAGCTGCAGGATCCGACTGGGGAGCACGGGCACGCAATAGGTGCCATCGTCGGCAAGCGCAATCGACGGCACCGCCAAAGCCGCCAGCGCAAGGATCGCCGCGATCGAACGATCACGCGACCGATGCATTGGCTGCTTCGTCACCATGGTGCGCATCTTTCCCCCTTGGTGCCGCGACTACTTGCTGACGCTGAAGCGCTGCTTGCCGGACCACGCCACCGCCTTGCCGGCCCCATCTTTCGCGACCACCTCCCAGAGCAGCGGCTTTCCAGGAATGATCCGCGCCCGGAGCACCTGGGGCAAGGCGATGCTCGCATCGCGGGTCTCGGCGCTCCACAGCGCGACGTGATCGACTTCCATCACCTGGACGGAATAGGACGTGGCGTCGGTCTGCGGCTCCCAGCGCAGCTCGTCAGGCGCCGTGTGGAGATCTCCGGCAGGAGAGAGGATCGTGATTCCGGCTGACCGCAGGATGGTGGGCGCGGCCGGCGAGGGCTGCCTGAGCTCCGGTGCGTGGCGCTCCCGCACTCCGATGGTCATGGCCGCGCCAAGCGCCGCGGCCGCCAGGGCGAATCCACCGAGATTCAGGCCCTTGGCTACGGAGCGCCGGGGCAGCTCGGCGCTCTGGCGGGCTTGCAACGGTGAAGGCCCTCCGATCGTCTCCGCCTCCAGACGCGTCGAGATCCAACGCACCGTGCGCTCCTCGTCGGGCCTGGGAGCGGCGTTCTCGAAGTAATTCAACAGCGTCAGCTCGGTCTGGCAACGCGGGCAGCCCGACAGGTGATCCCGCAGTCGCGCAGCTGCGGGCTCCGCGAGCGACCCTTCGCCCAGACTGGTCAGTTCGAACGGAGTCGCACAGACGTCGGAAGGCGACAAGGCCTTCGTCAGCAGCGAGCGTTCCCGCGATCTCGGTTCTGCCATGTCCGTTCTCCCTTGCTACGCCGTCAGCTTCTCGCTCGCTCGCCATCGCTGCAGGGCGCGGGCCAGCTTGCGTCTCGCGCTGACGAGGTACGCCTTCGCGCCACTCGCGTTCTGCAGCCCGAGCAGGCGGGTGATGGTCTGCAGCGGCACGTCGTCGCCGTAGTGCAGCGTGAAAACGCGCTTCTCGATCTCGTTGAGCTCGCGATCCAGGAGAGCGCGCGCGGCCTGCACCGAGGAGTGCAACTCGAACAATCGCTCCGGGCGCGATTCCGGATCGTCGGGCAGCGCCTCAGCGGCCTTGTCGTCCAGCGCATTGTCGAGCGGGGAGCGCGATCTGAGATAGTTCAGGCACTCGCTTCGGGTGATCGAGTAGAGCCAGGTCGATACTCTCGACTCTCCCCGAAAGGCCTCGAGATGGCGCTGCGCCTTCACGAACACTGCCTGCGCGAGGTCGTGGGCTTCCTCGCGGTTCCCGGCAACCCGAAGGCACCAGGTCACCACCCGTGTGTAGTGCCGGCGGAAGAGCTCCTGAAGCCAGATGCTCCCCCCACCGCCACCCTCAGCGAGGTGGTTCGCAACCAGATCTGAATCCGACATCGCTTCCAGAACGCCTCCATCATCGAAGGCTGAGACACGCGGCCAGTTGGGCGTGGATCAAGATCTGTTTGCGAACCCCCGCGTGCCAGAGTCGGCGACCTGCTTGAGAGTTGTCTACTCCGACCAAGTTGGAGGTACAAGTCTGTCGAGTCGATTCCTGTTCCCTGCGGTCTGGCACGGTTGAGTCATTGACGGCTGGGCTAGGTAGATCATCGATTTCAGGCAGCCGTCGATCGTCCGGAACGGGATGCGCGATAATGGGTCCTGACGCAGTCTGGTGCGGTAGCGACGAGTCAGAGCGATGCCGAGCCCTCGGCGGAGCTGATCGGCATCCTGCTCGACGCAGGAGCCGACGTTAACGCGCGCACCAGTCAAGGGAACACGCCGCTCCACATCGCCGCGTACAAGGGCTACGCCGGCACGGTACGCTTGCTCCTCGCGCGGGGCGCCATCCGCACTGCCAGGAACGCCGCCGACAGCGCTCCAATTCGAGATGCGTGTAGTTCGTCTTGTAAAAGTGCTGCGCCATCATCTCCGTGCGCCGCCGACCGGCGCGGCGCGGCGTGACAGGCCCAGGCGTTGTGCTAGGTCGTTCGTCGCACGAGAGCGATGGGGGGCCCACCGAACCTCGCTCAATGTCGTTCACGCTGGGAGGATCGCATGACCGGTCATCGGTTCAGGATCTCCATTGTCCGATTCATCGCTTCTTACTTCATCGCGGTAGCGATCGCGGCGTTCGCCACGAGCGCGCGGGCGCAAGCCAACATCGATGTCGACGAGCGCCGCACGACGCCGGTGCCCCACCGCTACATCCACGGCATCCTCGGCGACGCGAAATTCCAGATCGCCCTGCCGGACAATTGGAACGGAGAGTTCGCCATGGGCGCGCGCGGATTCTCGGGCGACGAGAACGCCTCGGGCGCCTTCAAGACGGTGGGACTGCAGAAGGGCTACGCGTACGCCCTCAGCGATCAGGGCTGGAACCGCTTCACCATCATCGATCAGCCCGAGGACAAGTACTACGAGTCGAGGCGCCGGATCCTGCAGCTCACGCAGTACACGAAGGCCCTGATCAGCCGCTACTACGGGAAGCCAGCGCGGCGCACGTTCATGGTGGGTGGCTCGAACGGCGGCCACAACACCAAGATGATGGTGGAGGACTACCCGGAGGAATACGACGGCGGCCTCGCGGGGTACGGCATCACCTCGCACATCGAGTGGATGGGCTCGAACACGAGGTTCGTCCGCAACTTCGACGTCATCGCATCGCGCATCGACGACATCATCGCCAAGCGGACCGCCAGGCCGAACTGGGATCCGGCGACCACTCCGCTCAGTCCCCCGCTCACTCCGGACCAACTCCAGGCGCTGCTCAACATCTACAACATGCCGGCGCATGTGGGCGGCCTGGCCTTCAACATCGGGCGTGTACCGGGATCCGAGTACAGGTGGCCGCCGGCCTCGGCGAAATGGCCGCTCGGCTCGTACACCGCGATCCTCGGGTACGCGACGACCTCGGTCGCGAAGTTCGACCGGTTCTACGACCCGAACGGCGACGGCGTCCTCTCGCTCGACGAGATCAAGGCATGGGATCCGAACCTGAGCCCGCCCCCGGTCGCGAACGACTTGCGCAGGTTCGACAATACCGGGGACCTGCAGCACCCCATCATCATCGGTCACGGCTCGCATGATCCCATCGTCTCGCCGGGCGAGACCTTGGTGTACAAGCGCCTGGTCGAGGCGCGCTTCGGCGTCGCCGGCGCCCGCAAGCTCCTGGCCGTGTATTTCATCCCGGGCATGGGGCACGGCGGAGCCGAATACGACGCCGCGCTCCCCGCCATGTTCAATGCTCTCGAGGCGTGGGTCGACTACCGCGAGAGCGGCGGCCGCACCGGATCCCCGCCCCCGAACGTCCTGGTGGGCGGGCTGGGTAGCTATCCGCGCAACTGACGAACATCTCCGGGGAACGGCAGATGAGCTGCGGAGTCGTAGCGCTGAGAGGCGCTGCGCTCGAGGTTGAGGTATTGCTCCGCATCCGGAGGACACAATGACGCGTTTCGCTGTCGGACTCTTTGCCGCTGCCGTCCCCGCAATTGCCTTCGCGCAGGCGCCCGCCAATCCGCCCGTGAGAATCCGCGGGACCGTTGAGAAGCTCGACGGGCAGAATCTGACCGTCAAGGACCGCAGCGGGCAGAGCATGAACGTCAAGCTCGCCGACAATTTCGTGGTCGTGGGGATCTTCAAGGGAAGCGTCGCCGACATTGCAAGCGGCAAGTTCATCGGCACCACGACGGTGGGCGAGCGCGATGGTGCGTTGGTCGCGCAGGAAGTGCACATCTTCCCCGAGAACATGCGAGGCACCGGCGAAGGGCATTACGACTGGGATCTCAAGCCCGAGAGCAAGATGACCAACGCGAACGTCGCCAACATCGTCAGCGTGGCGAACGACCGCGTGATGACCGTGCAGTACAAAGGCGGCGAGAAGAAGATCCTCGTCACCAAGGACACGGTCGTCGTCACCTACACCCCCGTCGACAAGAGCGAGCTCAAGCCCGGCGCCCGCGTATTCCTGGTGTCGCAGAAGCAGTCGGATGGAGGCCTGACCGCTGCGCGTGTGAACGTCGGAATGAAGGGCCAGGTGCCGCCGATGTGATCACGCGGCGCCGGCGCCAAACGAAGGCAGCGAGCAACCAGAGGCTCCACCCATCGGCGCCAGCGCTGGCGCAGTGCGATCCGCCAGACGGCGTCGACCCGCCTTGGCCGGCGTCCCGCGTTCCGATTCCGAGGACCCCCTGGATCCGTTCCCAATGCGCCTGGCAGTTGGTCTGCACCGGCGTACAGGTGAGCGGTCCCAACAGCTCCCGGAAGCTCATCACCCGCTGGAACGTCGCACCGTTGTCGTCGCTGGCACCGAGGCTGTAGCCGTCTACCACCAGGTCCGTGCAGCCGTAGATGCGCGTGGTTCCGGGACGCTGGCCGAGACAGCGCAGGTGCGGAGCGTCCTGCACCGTGAATGCGATCGCGTTCGGCTTGCGGATGTACAGCTTGCCGCTGCGCGTGGCCGCGTACAGTGTGCCGTCGCTCGCGCGCAAGAACGAGGAGAGTGGGGCCTCGGTGGAGTCCAGGATGGTCTGGAAAGTCTGCCCGCCGTCGAGCGTGACCCTGATGGAGTCGGAGACAGCCCCGACGATGCGCAGGTAGACCTTCTTCTCGTCATCCGGGTCCACGGCGAGGATCCGCGGCTCCGTCGCGGGGTCGAGCGGGAACGTCTTCGCGATGCCGGGCGTCGTGAACCGGTCGGAGCTGGCCACGAACGTCCCCGAACTGCTCGAAAACGAGGTCGCGTACGCGGCCCCCGGCTTGGACCGCGCGATTTCCACGCCCGTCAGGATCTGCTGAGTTTCGTAGAGATGGGGCGCATCGAAGGTCTTGCCGCCGTCGTGCGAGGCGACCATGTAGCTGCCGGTCGGCGTCTCGGATCGGGAAAGAAATCCGCCACGAGCTGGTCGGTGATCGAGCCTGTGGACGACGGCCAGGTACACGCGACGTCGCTCGAGCGCGTCATGTTCCTGATAGCGCCCGCGTCCGCGAGGAGGGCGCCGTCCGCGGTGAGGTTGTAGAAGCTGACGCTGGCGAACGCGAGCGCCGCGTTGGATCCCGCGACCACCCACGGCTCGCAACTGTAGCGCCAGGTCAGCCCGTCATCCTCGGAGACGAGCAGGCCGAAGTTGGCTCCGATGAAGATCCTGTGGGGAGAGCTGACTGGAAAATGGATGCTGAACTCGTCGGGAAAGGCGCCGTCCGCGTGCACAGCGCTGACGGCGCCGATCGCGATCGCCGCAAAGACCACGGTCTCCGCGCGCAAGGACCCTCACGGGAGGAGCTGTGACAGCGGCTTCGTGAATTTCACGATCATGAACCCGTTGTCCTGCCCTGCGAACCAGAGATAGTTCTCGGAGCCGATGGTGCGGAAGCGCACGTTGGCCGAGACGCGGTCGGTGGTCCGGTCCTTTCCGCCGTAATCGGTCCACAAGGAGGACCCCGGCAGCGTCTTGGTCCGTTGTGCGGGCGGCTTGTAGTACGCGATCTCCTTCGGAAGATACGGATTGCGGACGTCGAAGACGCGCAGCCCGGCTCCCCAATAGCCGCACGCCATGATCTTCGGATCCGTCCTGGAGTCGGGGGTGCAGTAATGGGCGGAGTATCCGTAGTTGTCGAGATCGGCGGTGTCCGTCGGGTAGTCGCCCACGTACTGGTGACACAGCGACGCGTCGTTGACCTCCAGCATCAGCTTGGCGACGAGCTTCGGATTCTTGTCGTCGCTGATGTCGATGATTCGGGCGAACCCGAATACGTTCAGCCCTTTCGAGCATGAATCCTGCCGGCCAGCCGCGGGAGAGGCGAGCTTGCTGGTTCCGGTCTCGTCCGTGAAGATGATGTGCGGCTTTCCACCCCATGTGACGGGGATCGACTGCTGCGCGACGCCACCGTCGTCCCAGTAGAAGGCGCTGACGAACTTGGGCTGCGCCGTGGCGACACGCTTCTGGATGTCGCTCGTGTCGAGGATCACCAACCCATTGGGCCCGGGCAGGCCGAAGGGAACGAAGTTTCCCCAGTGCGTCAGATAGGCGCGATTCCCGTCGTTGCTGATGGAGATGTCGTGCGTCTCGTTGATGTCGCCGGCGCCATGCCAGAGCAGCTTCGGCACTTTCGGATCGCTGATGTCCATCGCGGTGAATCCGGTGCCGCCGGCGCCGGTGCCGTAGTACGTCATGCCATCGGGGGCAAAGTCGCCCGCATGCCCCGTGTGCCCCGGAACATCTACGTCCGAGAGCAGCGTCGGATGGGCGCAGTCGGACGAGATGTCGTAGAAGGCGAACTGCCGATCCGTGGGCTGGGAAGGCCCGAACCCGGGACCCTTGGTGGCCCCGAGCAGCTTGCGCGGCTCGTTCACCTTCAAGGACTCCCACGGGTCGATCATCGCCCTGGCGTTCAGGTAGGTGGTGACTTTCGGGCTTGCAGGGTTGGAGGCGTCCACCACGGGGACCCCGGGGTGCGTCTTCGTTGGGTTGTTGTAGGTACCGAAGTAAGCGCAGTCGTTGAACCAGGTGAGCTGCCACTGGGCGCCCTCTTCCTGGATCTGGCTGACCAGCTGGAGGTTGCAGTTGTATGCCGTCTCCGAAGCGCTCGGATGACCCGTCCGCTCCGCCAACGTCGTCTGACCCTGCAGCCCCGTTTCGACGCGGTCGCTCGCGCCGCACAGGGCCTTGGGCACCGGCCGCGTCCATGCGGCCGGAGAGCTGCTCCCGCCGCAAGTGACGATGAACGGCACGAGCGCGAGCAACGGCATGAAAATGGCTGGTCTGCGCAATCCGACCGTCACCGGACCATACGCCGAGCGGTTCCGCATGGCAGATGTCCTTTCCGTCGAAGCGCTGCCTATCCGGGCCGCGACCGTGCAAGGTCGGTCATCACAAAGTCAAGGAGCGCTGCGTCGAGGCGCGTCTCGCATCAGACGAAGGGCTTCGAACCGCTCCGCGAAGGGTCGCTTCGAATCGAGCGCGGCCTTCAGCTCGGTGCGCGCGAGTTCCGTCTTGTTTTCGCGGGCGTAGATCGCCGCGAGATGGTAATGCGGGCTTGGCTCATCCGGCGCGCCGTTCACGGCGGCTTCCAGCGAGGCGCGGCCGCGGGTCGGATCGCCGGCGCGGTACAGCGCCCATCCCAACCCATCGAGAAGCAAGGGATCGGAAGGGTGATCCGAACGCAAATGCTGCAGGAGCTGCAGCAACCGCCGCGACGATGCGCCATTCTCGTCCTCGGAAGCAAGCAATCCGGCGAGCTTGTACTCGACGACGTCCAGGTCCGGTCTCCGCGAGAGAACCTCCTCATAGATCCGGATAGCCTCCTTCGAGTTGCCGAGTTGAGCGCTCACTTGTGCCGCCATGATCTGGAGATCGGGATCGCGCGGGAACCGATCGAGCGCTTGTTGCAAGAGGCTCATCGCCTCGGCACTGCGATCGACTTCCAGGTAGTAATCCGCAAGATGTTGCCAGGGCACCGACGAATCCGGTTGCAACACGAGGCCGCGCCGGAGCGCGGCCTCCGCGGCGGCCGGATCGCGAGCATCCACGAAAGCGTGAGCAGCCAGATAGCGCGCAAACGCGAACCCGCGGTCGCGTTCCGCAAGGCCCATCAACCGTTCACCGGCAAACGCGGCGCCGCTCTTGCGCGACCAGGCCTTCGCCAAAGCGGTGGCGATCACGGGGGAACGCGGCGCCGACTTCAGTGACTCGGACAGGTATCGTTCCGCTTCGCCGGCGTGGCCTTGTGCAAGCTCGACGATGCCCGTGAGGAAGGGACCAAATGCCGTGTCGGGATATCCCTGCCGAGCAGAGTCGACGATGCGTTGCGCCGCGGCCCAATTCTGTTGCCGCATCTCGATTTCGAGCGCCTGCCGGATCTGTGCGAGCCGTCCTGGCCAGTGCTCGCGCGCGACGGACGCAAATCGGTTGCCGGTCGACTGCGTCTCGGCGCGAAAGCGGGTCGAAGGGATCGGCCCCAATCTCCCAACGGATTCCTGAAATCGACCATCCGCGGCTTCGGGTTCAGCGCGCGCCGCCGCGCTCCGCACGAGCAACGCCCGAGCCGCAGCGTCCTGGGGCGCTTCCGCTACCGCCGTCTGGGCATCGACGTGGGCGCCATGGTAGCGACCGACGCGGAAACGGATCTCGCCTCGAAGCAAGTGCGCATCGGCACGCGTCGGCGCTGCCGCGATCGCCTTGTCCAGGGCGGCCTCGGGCGCATCGTGCAAACCGCCTTTCACCATCAGGTCGGCAATCCCGATCCAGCCGTTTGGATCTTGCGGTTGCATCTCGGTGAGGGTCTGAAATTCCAGGAAGGCGACCTCCCGGTTTCCCAGACCGAGCTCCATCGTAGCGAGCTGGGTGCGCGCCTCGGCATTGCCTGGCTCCAAGCCGAGTGCCTCGTGCAGCTCGCGCCGAGCCTGATCGAGCTCCCGCGCTGCCAGATGTGTCCGGGCGCGCTCGAGGCTGCTCGCCAGGCGGCGCTCTGACATGAATCGCGACGAGAGGAACCGAGGCAGTCCCACCGCGGCAGCGAGGATCAGGCACAATGCGATCCATCCCCGCAGCTTCAGCCGATCGCGAAGAAAGCGGATCGATCGGAACGTCATCGAGAAAGCTGCTTTCCGGTTGAGATATCCGACGCTTCTACTGCGGCAGGTCTTCGGCCGTCCACCGGAGCGCTAGAGTGCGCCGCATGAACCTGATCGTCTGCGCCCTCCTGCTCGCTGCCGCTCCTGCAACCGATGACGCCCGCTTCGACGTGTTCGCACAGAAGTACGTCCAGGAGCTCCTCGACCGCGACCCGGAGACTGCGACGCGCCTCGGTGACCACCGCAACGACGCGCGCCTCGACGATTACAGCGCGAAGGGGGTGGAGCGCGATCTGGCGGCGGCGAAAAGTGGGCTCGCGGAGCTGGCGCGCATCGATCCGAAGAAGCTGTCCGCCGAGGACGCAGTCGATTACCGCATCCTGAAGAACCGGCTCGAGTCACAGGTCTACGAGCTGCAAACGCTGCGAGGGTGGCAGTGGAATCCGCTGCAGTACAACGTCGGTGGCGCGATCTACGCGCTGATCTCACGAGAGTTCGCGCCCCCGGAGCAGGGGCTGCGATCGGTCATCGGGCGCCTGAATGGAGTTCCGGCGGTAGTCGCCGCGGCAAAGGCGAATCTCAAGTCTCCGCCGAAGGTGCATACCGAGACTGCCATCCAGCAGAACAAAGGGACGTCGAAGCTGGTGAAGGAGCAGCTGGAGCCGCTGGTGAAGCAGGCGCCGGGGTTGGAGAAGGAGTTCCGGACGGCGCAGTCGACGGCGCTGGCGGCGCTGGCGGACTACCAGCAGTGGCTGGAGAAGGAGCTGCTGCCGCGCTCCAACGGAGATTTTCGCCTCGGCGACGAGAAGTTCCGCAAGAAGCTGAGGTTCGCTCTCGATTCCGACCTGTCGAAAGAGGAGATCCTCCACCGCGCGGAAGCCGACCTCAAGTCGACGCGGTCGGCGATGTACTTCACCGCGATGCAGATGTGGCCGAAGCTGTTTCCGGAGAAGCCGCCGCCGGCGGATCAGGGCGCCGCGATCAAGGCCGTCCTCGACGAGGCGGCGAAGAAGCACCCGAACAACGACACCGTCATTCCGCAGGCGACCAAGGCGCTGGCCCAGACCACCGCGTTCGTGAAGGAGAAAGGCTTCGTCACGGTGCTCGAGGAACCGCTGGACATCGTCGCCACACCGGAGTTCCAGCGGGGAGTCGCGGTCGCATCCTGCAGCCCGGCGGGACCCCTGGAGAAGAACAAGAAGACTTTCTATTACATCTCTCCCACGCCGGAGGACTGGACGCCGGAGCGCGTGGACTCCTTCTTCCGCGAGTACAACGATTCCATGCTGCAGGAGATCACCATCCACGAGGCGATGCCGGGCCATTATCTCCAACTGGCGCATGCGAATCGCTTCCGGGCGCCGACGTTGGTGCGCGGCGTGGTCTTTTCCGGCACGTTCGTGGAAGGCTGGGCGACGTACGCGGAGCAGTTGATGGCGGACGCCGGGTACGGCGGAGCGGACGTTCGCATGCAGCAGCTGAAGATGCGCTTGCGGATGATCCTCAACGCCATCATCGACCAGAAGATCCACACCGAAGGGATGAGCGAGAAGGAAGCGATCGCGCGGATGATGAACGACGGCTACCAGGAGGAGGGCGAGGCCGTGGGGAAGTGGAAGCGCGCCCAGCTCACCTCCACGCAGCTCTCCACGTATTACGTCGGCAATGCGGAGATGAACGACATCCGCACGGCCTGGGAGAAGAACCACGGCAAGTATCCCGACCTGCGCGCGCTGCACGATGCGATGCTTTCCTTCGGCAACGCCGCGCCGAAGTACGTCAGGGAACGATTGGGAATCTAGCGCGTGGTCACACGCGCTTTCGACGACCCGACTTCCTTCGAGAGGGCCAGGTCCTCGAGGAACACGGCGGCCTCGCGCTGGGCGAGGTTCTCGTCGACGACGACGACGGTGCCCTCGTTCAGCTTGTTCAGCGACAGTGCGTCGAGATTCGTCGATCCCACCGCCGTGATGCGCTCGTCGACCACCATGAACTTCGAATGCATCATCGTCGGACCGTACTCGTATGCCTTGACTCCTGCGCCGACGAGCTGATCCATCCTGGCCCGCTGCTGCGACAGATACGCTTTGGTATCCGTACGCTCGCCGGCAGCCAGGACGCGAACGTCGACTCCCTCGCGCGCCTTGCGCATGAGGAGATCGAGGATCGGAACCGATGGCACGAAGTAGGCGTTGCTGATCCAAAGGCGCTTGCGCGCGGCTCCGATCAGGAGCTGCGTCAGACGATCGCTCCTGGTCGCCACGCTGTTCTCGCTGCTGCTCACGAAAGCGGCGAGCGACCGGCCGGCATCCTCCGAAGCCGGAAACGTGTCGCGGGGCAGCAGGGTCCTGGTCGCTTCCTCCCAGCTCTCCGCGAAGGCCTGCTGCATCTCCAGCACGGCGGGTCCACGCACGAGCAGGTTGGAGTCGCGCCACTGCGGCGGCTGGTCCGTGCGGCCGTCGCCGTCCCATTTGTCGTCGATGCCGAACCCGCCGGTGATTCCGACGCGCCCGTCGAGGATGAACATCTTCCGGTGCTCGCGGGCCGCGTCGTCCTGCCCAGGAATGGGACGGAAACGATGCGTCGCGCATCCGATGCCCTCGAGCTGCTTCTGCACGTTCGCGAAATTGGGGCTTCCCAGCGCGTCGACGATCACCCGGCAGGGGACTCCGTCGCGGGTCCTGCCCGCGAGTGCGGTGACGATCCGGCTGGAGACCTTCCCCTCGCTCCAGATGAAGCTCACCACATGGATGCTGCTGCGCGCCCGTGCGATCTCCTCGATGGCGACGTCGAAGACGCGGCCGTTGTTGACCACCTCCACCTGGTTTCCGGGCCGGAGCTGGACGCCTACCGTCTGAAAGAGGGCGTTGTCGAAATCCTGCGGCGCGATTGCCGCTCGATCGAGCCGGAACTCGCCCTTCGGGCTGCTGCGCCCGAAGCAGGCGGCCAGCCAGAGGCATGCGAGAGAAGCGAGCAAGCGCAGCACGTGAACATGGTGCGCACCCGTAATTTCCGCAGCAAGTTGACAGGTATGCGCGAGCTCCTGAACACCGCTTTGCTCGCCAGCCTGCTCGCTGCGTGCGCGAGCCCCCGCCAGGAGCCCGCGGTCCGCGGCCTGCCGAGGGACGACCCGAGCGCGACACTGAGCGTCGTCTGGGTCGGTCACGCGACGGTCCTGATCCGCCTCGGGCACCGATTCGTTCTCACCGACCCGAATCTGAGCGGCTCCATGGTGGTCGTGCCGCGCATCACGCCGCCCTCGCTGACCGCGGACCAACTTCCGCCGGTGCAGTTCGTGTTGCTCTCGCACTTGCACATCGATCACTTCGACCGGCCTACGCTGCGCAAGTTACCGCGCAACACCGAGGTCCTCTTCCCACCCGATGCCGCGAGCTACCTGCACCTGATCCGGCAACAGCGGAAGCAGGCGATGGAGTTCTGGAAGCCGATCGAGCGGGGCGGGTTGAAGATCACCGCGGTCCCGGTGCGACACGCAGGCGGGCGTTTCGTGGTCGATGCGCTGTGGAATCGGTCCTCCGCCGGCTACGTGATCGAAGGCAGCGGCCGGCGCGTGTTCTTCGCCGGGGATACGGGCTACGACGAGAAGATCTTCGCGCAGATCGGGCAACGGTATCCGGGGATCGATCTGGCACTGCTTCCCATCGCTCCCGCCCGCGGTGGCAACCCGAACCACGCCAGTCCGGAAGAGGCCCTCCGCATCTTCCGCGACCTCGGCGCCCGGTACATGGTGCCGATCCATTTCGAGGCGTACCACTCGATGGCGGTGCCTCTGGGCGAGCCGCGCAAGCAACTGGCGCAAGCCGTAGAGAAGAGCGGATTGCAGGGTCGGGTCTTCGCGCTCTACACCGGCGAACGTTGGGTGGAGCCGGACGACGGAGGGCCACCTCGGGTGACGCGCGAGACGCACGCCGCGGATCAAGCCGCCCGATAGTTCTCAGTACACGGTCGTGACCGTCATGTCCTCGCGACCGCTCCAGGTGCCGGAGATGGTCGGCGACGTCCTTTTCGCGGATGGAAACTCGGTCGGACAGTTCACGCGCTGTGGCGGGTCTGCGCAGCAACTCCTCGCGAATCGCCTCTCGTACCGTCCGGGTCCGGTCCACCTTCGCAAGCATGGGGCCGGCCGAACCAGTGTCAACATCACGTGTGATGTCTGTGATGACGGCGGGGCCGGCGCTCAACTCGAGCGCGCTCGACTGGCGCGCGTTCCTGTACCGTCCGGTAGACTGCGGCGCCGTGCTCCTCGCCACCGCTGTCTGCGCGCTGCTCAGTTCCGCCGAGATCTCCGCGGTCCAGGGGGAGGCGCCGATGCGAACCAAGCCCAGCGCGACCGAGAGCCCGGGGCTCGCGGTGGAGCGTTGTTTCTTCGAGCTTCGCTCGTTCCCGAAATCGATCTCGCTCGAAGTCACGCGCGGTCCTGGCGTCCGCGCGCTCTGGCGGAGATCCTTTCACGAGGACCGCGGGGCCGGGCGGCAGGAGGAAGAGGAGAAGGACCAGCCGCCTCCGAGGCCCGTACGCGGGCTCGGCGATGAAGCGTTCTGGGTGGGCACTCCGCGCCTGGGAGGCCTCTACGTGCTTCGGACGGACGCCATGCTCCGCCTGGCCGTGGGCGGAGGGGAAAGCGTCGAGAGCAAGCTGCGAAAGTTGCGGCGGCTCGCGCACAAGGCGCTGCCGCGCCTGTGAGGCGGACTATTTCGGCAGCGTGCCGTCGTAGGCGCGGAACAGCGTCTTGCCGCTCGCCTGCCGCGCGATCGTGGCCAGCGCGTCCTGCGCGCTCGCGGGACCGAACGAGGCGTTCGCGGTGGGGTCGTCGACGCAAGAGCCCGTGCAGCCGTCGGCATAGCCGATCAGCACGCGGCCGATCCTGTCGACGGTGATGTCGTTGAAGTCGAGCAGGTTACGGCAGGGATTGCTGCCGCCGCCATTCCAGATGCAGCCGCGCTGCACTGGATCCGCCGGTGTGATGTCCGCAGTCACCCACGTCTTGCCGGCGTTGTAGGTCGTCGCGACGTAGAGGTGCCAGACGCCGTTGAAGCCGCTCGACTGGTCATCTCCAGGGGTGGGAGTGCCCAGGAAGGCGAACGCAGCGCGGTCGTCGTCGCCGGCGATCACCTCCGCGAACTCGGCATTCTGGATCCCGTAACCGGCGCCCGCGTCGAACGGCTTCGACCAGGTCAGGCCGTGGTCGCGCGAGATGGCGATGTTCGGGTGTCCGTCATAGTTCACGTAGCCGACGTACAGCGTGTTGCTCGCGCCTGCCGCCGCCGAAGGATCTCCGCCTGGCCTGCTGGACTTTGCACGGCTGATGGTGCGGACATTCCACGTCAGGCCGTTGTCGTTGCTGACGACCACCGCCGGCCGCTGCACTCCCGCGGCATCGGTGCAATCCTCGTTCGGAACGTAGGCCGTCCCATCGGGCGAGACGCGGATGTGGCCGTGGAGCCCACCGCACTGGGTGAGGTTGTAGATCGGCACGCCCGGACCGAACGTAAGGCCGCCGTCGTCGCTGCGGGCGCAGACCGCCGTGACGACACCCTGCGAGCAGTAATAGATGGCATGTGGATAGGTCGTGACCGCGGGCTGGGGCGTTGCGAAGTTGCCGCCGCCCAATGTCTGGTGGTCCGGTCCGGCGGGCGTCCCACAGCCCTGCGACAGGAACCAGGTCTCGCCGTCGTCCTCGGTATAGGACGTGGTGCTGCAGGCGCCGTCGAGCTGCGATTCGAACACCCGGCCGGTGCTGCTGTCCGCCCAGAGAATGGGGTCGAGCGAAACGCGGGCGAACGGCGAGCGCTTGTCTGCCCAGGTGACCTTCGCCGGAGAGACGCTGTCATCGAAGATGGCGCGCAGCGTGTGATTGCCGGCCTCGATGAAGGTGGCGCCGGTCTTCCAGTTCACGCCGACGGATGGCTCGCCGGCCCCGTGCGCGCCGTTGGTCGTGGAGCCGAGTGCGGGAGCCATCTGATCGTCCGCCGGGTAGTTGGTATATCTGGCCGCGCTCGGCGGAATGCGCGGAGTAGGCGGGCTGGTGCGCGTGCCGACGGTGAGCGTCGCCGTCGCGTGTGCGGCCGTGGGTACGGGCACCAGCGCGGCGGTCTCGCGGACGTGCCAGACGCCTTCCACGGGATCGCTGACCACGATGTCGGCGTAGCCCGGTCCCGTAACGAGACCATCGGGAGATCCCGGACCGTACTTGGCGCCATTCGGGGCGAAGGCGAACACATCCATGTCGGTGGGCTGGTTGCTGGTCCACTCATAGTGCAGCGTCAACGTGGCCGTGTTGCTTACGTAGAACTGGGCGGCTGGCTGGGGCAGCGTGACGGTGAGATCGTAGTTGTCGCAGAGCCCCGGCGGACAGGCGTCCTCGACGCCGACGTCGGTGAACTGTCCGGCTACGACCGCAGCGAAGTCCCAGACGGCGGTGGTGGTCGAGCTGACCGAGCCGCTCGGCGGAGTGGCGGCGCGCACGTGAGGCGCGACGCAAATGATGACGGAGAGAACGGAGGTCACCAAGGCAGCGAGCGGCTTGTTCATGCGGCGCTCCAGGCGCGAGCCCTGCGGATCCCGGCAATGTAGGGACGCCCCGATCGACCGAAAACCCCGCCAGGGCGACGGACGGGCGCCGGGAGAGCGAGCAGCCTGGGAGATCCCTCGGTGCGCCGGGCGGTGCGGCGCGAAGAGGCCCTTCGCTGTCGCTTGACAATCACTTAGGTACTTAGGAAACTCCCTAAGTGCTTCCCGGCGATCTGGCGGCGGCCCTGGCCAGCGACCGCCGGCTTTCCATTCTCAACTGGCTGAAAAAGCCCCGCGACCACTTTCCGCCCCAGGTCGACGGTGACCTGGTCAAGGACGGAGTGTGCAGCGTCTTCATCGCCAACAAGCTGGGCGTCACCCAGGCGAGCGCGCACGAACACCTCAAGATCCTCGCGCGGCTCGGGCTCATCAGGCCGAAACGGATCAAGCAGTGGACCTTCTATCGCCGCGACGAGAAGCGCATCGCCGAGGCCCGCCGGGTGCTCCGTGAGTCCTTCTAACGTCGGTCGGACCCAGATCGAAGCCACCGAAAAGGTGATCCGGCGATACATCCGGCGCACGCCGATCGTCGAGGTGGAAGGGCGCGACTTCGGCCTCGAGGGCATCACCATCGTCCTCAAGCTCGAGCTGCTGCAGCAATCGGGCTCGTTCAAGGCGCGCGGCGCCTTTGCCAACCTGCTGTTGCGGAGCGTCCCCGCCGCCGGAGTTGTCGCCGCCTCGGGCGGCAACCACGGCGCGGCCGTGGCGCACGCGGCCAAGGAGCTGAAGGTACCTGCGCGCCTCTATGTGCCGCGCATCTCGAATCCAGCGAAGATCGAACGAATCCGCGCTTCCGGCGCGGAGCTGATGCTGGTCGGCGAGCGCTACGCCGATGCGCTCGCCGCGAGCGAGGCGTGGGCCGGGTCGTCCGGCGCCCTGCAGGTGCACGCTTTCGATCAGGACGAGACGTTGATGGGCGCCGGGAGCCTCGGTCTGGAGCTGGAGCAGCAGGCACCCGCGCTCGACGCCGTCCTTGCCGCGGTCGGTGGAGGCGGCCTCATCGGCGGCATCGCCGCCTGGTTTGGCGATCGGGTGAGAATCGTGGGAGTGGAGCCCGAGCTGGCCCCTACGCTCACCCGCGCTCTCGAGGCCGGCAAGCCGGTGGACGCGCCTGCCGGAGGGATCGCCGCCGATTCGCTCGCGCCGCGCCGGGTGGGCGAGAGAGTCTTCCCCATCGCGCAGCGCTACGTGAAGCAGGTCGTCCTCGTCAGCGACGATTCCATCGCGCAAGCGCAGCAGGCTCTGTGGAGCACTCTGCGCGTCGCGGCGGAGCCTGGCGGCGCCGCAGCCCTCGCAGCGTTGCTCTCGCGGCGCTTCGAGGTCCAGACCGGGTCCCGCGTGGCGGTCGTGATCAGCGGCGGAAATACCTCTGCCGTGAACTTCGCCTGAAGGGCAGGAAGCATGGCTTCCCGAATCGAGACTCGCCTTCGAGAGCTGAACCTCATATTGCCCGAGGCAGGCCGCCCGGTCGCGAACTTCGTGCCTTGCGTTCAGGCCGGGTCGCTGCTTTTCGTGTCCGGCCAGATCACGACCTGGAACGGCCAGCTTCGCCACGTCGGCCAGGTCGGCGCTCAGGTGTCCCTCGACGAAGCCCGCGCAGGCGCGCAGCTGTGTGCGCTGAATCTGCTTGCACAGGTGAAGGATTTTCTCGGCAACCTCGATCGCGTCGAGCGCGTCGTCGAAGTGCGCGGGTTCGTGAATGCGGCGCCGGGCTTCACCCAGCAGCCGGCGGTGGTGAACGGAGCCTCCGACCTCTTCGTGGACGTCTTCGGCGAGGCGGGACGTCACGCGCGCTTCGCCGTCGGCGTCGCCTCGCTGCCTGCGGGCGCCGCGGTCGAGGTAGCGGCGACGTTCGCGGTCCGCGAGGTGTCGTCGCGGCGCGTGGACGTCTTCTTCTACGGGCTCTTCATGGACGTCGAGTTGCTGCGCGCGAAAGGAGTCGAGCCGAAAGGCGTCGAGCTGGCGACGGTCGACGGCTTTGCCCTGCGAATCGGCCAGCGCGCGGCGCTCGTTCCCGTCGCCGGCGCCCGGGTGCATGGCGTCGCGATGTCGCTCACGTCCTCCGAGCTGCACCAACTCTATTCGGAGCCGAGCGTCCAGGCGTACAAGCCGCAGGCCGTTCTCGCGCACCTGGCCAGCGGCGCGGTGATCGGCGCGCTTTGCTACAACCTCCCTGAGGCGCCCTCGCCGAGCGAACGGAATGCAGGATATGCCGCCAGGCTCCGCGCCACTGCGGAGAAAGTCGGGCTGCCCGCGGAGTACGTCACTTCCCTCCGATGACCGATGCCTTTCCCCATGTGTCGCGCAGGGGCACGACCAGGTTGAACACGGGCGCGCCGTCCTTCGAGTCCTTGGGATCGGCGAAGTAGTACCCCTTGCGCTCGAACTGGTAGCGCTCTGTCGCCTTCGCCGTCGCCAGCGCGGGCTCGACGCGCGCGCTCTCGATGACCTCTAGCGAACGCGGGTTGAGTTGGGTGCGGAAGTCCGCATCCCCCGCGCCCGGGTTTGCGACATCGAAGAGCCGGTCGTACAGACGCAGCGTCGCCGGTTTCGAGAGCGGTGCCGAGACCCAATGGATGGTGCCGCCGACCTTGCGCCCGTCGGCCGGATTCGCCGAGCGCGTCCCGGGATCGATCGTGGCGCGCAGCTCCTTCACTTCGCCCGTCCGCGAGTCCTTGGTGACGCCGGTGCAGCGCAGGACATAGGCGTGGCGGAGCCGCACTTCCTTGCCGGGCGACAGACGCTTCCAGCCTTTGGCGGGCACCTCCATGAAATCGTCCCGCTCGATGAACAGCTCCCGGGTAAAGGGAAGCTTGCGCGAGCCGGCCGTGGGCGCATCCGCCAGGAACGGCGCCTCGATCTCGTCGACCCTGCCTTCCTCCCAGTTCTCGATCGTTATCTTGAGGGGTCGGTGCACGCAGAGCGCCCTCTTGACGGAAACGTTGAGCAGCTCGCGCAGCGTGTTTTCGAGCAGCTCCACCTCGACGGTACTGTCGGCCTTGGCAACGCCGATCCGATCGCAGAAGAGACGGATCGCTTCGGGCGTGTAACCGCGCCGCCGCAGCCCCGCGATGGTCGGCATGCGCGGGTCGTCCCAGCCGGAGACGAGGCCCTCGGTCACCAGCGCCCCGAGAAGGCGCTTGCTCATCACCGTGTACGTGAGGTTGAGCCGCGCGAACTCGATCTGCCGCGGCTTGTGGGGAACCTGGATCTGCTCCAGGTACCAATCGTAGAGCGGGCGGTGCGCCTCGAACTCGAGGGTGCAGAGCGAATGGGTGACGCCCTCGATGGCATCGGACTGTCCGTGGGCCCAGTCGTAGGTCGGGTAGATGCACCACTTGTCGCCGGTGCGGTCGTGGTGCTCGCGGCGGATCCGGTACATCACCGGATCGCGCAGGTTGAGGTTGGGCGAGCCCATGTCGATCTTCGCGCGCAACGTGCGCGCGCCGTCAGGGAACTCCCCCATTCGCATGCGCCGCAAGAGGTCGAGGTTCTCCTCGGGCGAGCGGTCGCGGAACGGCGAGGGTGTCCCCGGCGTCGTCAAAGAACCGCGGGTCCGCCGCACCTCGTCGGCGCTCTGGTCGTCGACGAACGCCTTTCCTTCGCGCACGAGCTTTTCGGCCCAGTCGTAGAGGCGATCGAAGTAGTCGGCGGCGTGGTACGAGTGCTCGCCCCAGTCGAAGCCGAGCCAGCGGACGTCCTCTTTGATCGACTCGACGAACTCCTGCTCCTCCTTGGCCGGGTTGGTGTCGTCCATCCGGAGATGACAGCGGCCTCCGTAGTCGCGGGCGATGCCGAAGTTGAGGCAGATCGACTTGGCGTGGCCGATGTGGAGGTAGCCGTTGGGCTCCGGCGGAAAGCGGGTGACCACCAGCGAGTGCCTTCCGGCGGCAAGATCGGCGTCGATGATCTGGCGGATGAAGTTGGTCGGACGCGTCTCGTCCATCGCGTGGCGGCTCCCGCTGTCCCTGCTCGAGACGGGCGGGCAACCTAGCAGATCAGTGAGGTTGGCTGGGGCGGTAGGAATCGAACCTACAAATGGCGGGGTCAGAGCCCGCTGCCTTACCGTTTGGCGACGCCCCAAGAAACGGTCGCGACGTTTGCTTAGACCGGTCGCGCCAGTGGGTCAAGCGATCCGGAAACAGGCGCGAGGGAACAGCATGTCTGGGACCGCGTCGCTTCCTCCCAGCGCGCCGGATACAAGCCAGGCCGCCAGGCGAACCTCGCCTCGAGCGGATGGCCCCGGTCTTCGACCACGTCGGCGATCAGGGATCCCAGCACGGGGGCAAACTTGAACGCATGACCGCTGTCGCCGGTTGCGACGACGACGCCGGGGCGATCCGGATCGCGGGCGATCCAGAAATGGCCGTCCCGGGAATCGCAGTAGAGACAGATCCGCGTGTAGACGATGGGAGCGTCCTGCAGCAGGGGGAAGGTGGCCGCCAGGAACTCGCGAAGCTGCCGCGTCTCTTCCGCCGTGACGAACCTCTCGGCCGACTCGGGATGCATGGGCCGTCCCGCGCCGTGCCGGGCAATCTTGACCACTCCGTTCTCCGGGTGAGCCGGAAAGCCGTAATAGCCGGTGGTCTGGATCTCCGCGCAGAAGACCGGGAAGCGCTCCGGCAGGAAGGCGTCGCGATCGCGGGGCGCCAGATGGAAGACGGGATGTCCCGTCGAGCGAAATTCCGCCGCGAGCCGGGGAAGCGCATGTGGCGTCCAGGCGCCGAGAGCGAGAACCACTCGATCGGCCGCCATCTTCTCGCCGGCAGTCGACATGATTCCGATCCCGGCGTCGAGCAACCGCGCGAAGGCGACACCCTCGCGCAGCTCCACGCCCAGCCGCTGCGCTTCCGTGACCAGGCGCGCGATCGCCTTCCCGCTCTCGACGTAGCCGCCTTCGCGATCGTACGTTCCGTGGCCGTAGCGCTCTGCGTTCCAGGCAGGAAATCTCGCCCGGACTGCCGCGCTGTCGAGCAGCTCAGGCTCGTGGCCGCGGCGTGAAACGATCTCGAAGCTGTCCTGCTCCAGCGTTCCCGGCGCGAGCGGCGTCCGTCGCAGCAGCAACAGACCCGTCTCGTGGTACAGCGTTCCCAGATCGCGGTTCCACCGCCGCCAACCCTCGATCGCCCGCTCCGCCAGCTCCGTATAGCGCTCGTCGGCGCCGTACTCGAGGCGCACCACCTTGCTGATGTCGGTGGAAGCGGCCAGCGGGTGGGGAAGCGGCCCTGGATCGATCAGCGCGACTTCGTGGCCGCGCTCGCGCAGCTCGATCGCAGCGGTGACGCCGAATACGCCGGCGCCGGCAACCAGAATTCGGTCCATGCCGGCTCTTACGTACCGCGATCCTGGCGCGACCGCTCCACCACCTTCCGGATGGTGTCCCACGTGCGGGTGGTGACCTCTTTGCCGAACGTCCTCTCGATGAGCCCCATGAACACCGCCCCGCGCGGGCTCGGCACGTAAGCGGTGAAGACCTCGCCGTCTTCGATGCGCAGGATGCGGGCGCCGTCGAGCTCGAGTGGCAAGCGGAGCCTGCCTCGCGGCTTCCCGCGCACGAACGTGACCACGCGCTGCGCGTCGGATCCGAG
The DNA here is from genome assembly GCA_005879535.1 of Deltaproteobacteria bacterium. Lineage (NCBI taxonomy): Bacteria > Pseudomonadati > Myxococcota > Myxococcia > Deltaproteobacteria bacterium. Next base: position 106,512 of record VBKI01000047.1, read on the forward strand.
CCGGAAGCGTTGGTAGGGATCGGAGGCGAGCATTTTCTGGAGCGCGTCGATCCGCCGCACGATGGTGAGAAAAGGGCTCCCGAGGTGTTTCTTCATCGCCGCCTCGGCCTTGCGCTCGAGCGCCGCCTCGGGCGCCGCGGCCGCGCTGAAGACCACGTTGCCGCTCGAGCGCACCGTCCCCACGTCGGTAAATCCGGCCGCCTCGAATGCCGTCTTCAACTCCGGCATCTTCGCGTTCATCGGACCTACTCCGCGAAGGAAAGCCGCGTAGTTCATCTTCGCTTCCTCCCATCTACCGGCACGAGTAGCGAGGCGCGTCCAATTCGACGTGCTTGATCAGCGTATCGAAGTTCAGCGCGTTTGCCTGCGGGCAGATGGTCGCCCCCTTTGCGGCGAGGTCGCCCGACGTGTACTCGACCTGGAACACCGCCTTGTTTGCCGCGATGAACGGCTGGAGCGAGCTGCACTCGTTGTACTGGAAGCATTCCTCGTTCAGCGCAAAGTCGACGTCGCCCAGGAGCTGCGGAATCTCGTCGAGGTCGTTCTTCAGCGCAAACGAGAGGCGCCGCGAGTGGGCCTCGGCCGCGAGCGTGCGGATGAAGCCCTGCTGGTCCGCTGCCGTGATCGGAAAGCCGGGATTGTTGGTGCGCGAATCGACGTCATCGGCCTCGACGGCGTCACAGCCCTTCTGCTGCGCGAGCGCGACTCGGGCCTTCATGACGTTCACCACCGCCGGCTGGCGGATGTCGAGCCAGTACTGCCCCGGCCAGCCGGATACGGGATTGCCCTTGTAGGGATCGAGCTGGGACGAGTCGGGTCGGCCCGGCTCGTAGGCCGTATCGAAGTAGCACACCACCTTGCGGCCCATGCCCTGAAGGGCCGCGATCTGGGCCGGCGCATTGTCGAAGAGGTCGATGTCGTAGGCGCCAGCGTCGACGGTCACGTCGAGGGCTCCGCTCAGTTGCCACTGCCACGACGTCCCCGGTCTGGGTTGCCACCACGAACCGGTGCCTCCATCGCCGCCGGAGCTTCCGCCATCGCCCTGTCCGGTTCCCTGCGGCTGCTGTGCAGTGCACGCCGTGAGGAGCGCCCCGCAAAGCACCATGCGCACGACAAGTCCCATGGATGCATTGTAATATGCAGCCCTCGGTGTAACTCCAGAGGATGCGTTGCGCCTAGCGCTTGCGGACCCTCCTGCCACTGATTGAGAAAAGACTCAGCGCGCAGGATCGGCGACGGCGACTTTGTTCACCCCGCTGCAGGCCAGGTACAGGCGGCCGTCCGGCGTCGACACCATGTTGCGTACGACCCCCCCGCCCGAGGCAATCGGAGTGGCGGAGAATTGCTTCGTTCGCGGGTCGAATCGCACCAACGTGTTGGGCGTCACCCCGGACTCGCTGTACCAGACGCTTCCATCCGGAACGACGGCGATGCCGTACGGGCGCGAGGAAGGCCCGCCCGGCGAAGCCCATTCCTCGATCTTGCCGGCCGTCAGATCCAGCCGGCCGAGAAAACCTCGCGCGTAATCGCTGTAATAGACGCTGCCGTCGGCCGCGAGCGCCAGCCGGCGTGGGCGGGCGCCGTCCGGCAGCGGGTACTCGCGGATGGCCATCGTTTGCGGGTCGATCGTCGCGAGCTTGTTCGAGCCGAACTCGCAGAAGACCGGCGTCCCTTGCGCGGTGATGACCATGCCGTAGGGCTTCGAGTCGCGCGTAGGGACCTCGCGCAGCTCCATCTTGCCGCTTCCTGGGTCGAGCCGTCCGACGGCGTTCGCCTGTTGCATCGTGAACCAGAGCCGGCCGCGTGAATCGATCGCCGGCGTATGTGGGTCCGCGTGCGCGAGCGAGACCGGGAACTCGGCGACCTTTCCGTTTTTCGGGTCGAGCTTTCCCACGTACCCCTTGTAGTTGGCAGTGAACCAGATGTTGCCCTCGCGGTCGGCGATCAGCCCGTGCGGGCCAGAGTCTGCGGTCGGCAGCGGATACTCGCGGATCCGGCCGCTCTTTGGGTCGAGCCTGCCCAGCTTGTTCGCCTTCTGCTCCGTGAACCAGAGAGAGCCGTCCGGCGCGACGGCCGGATCATGCGGACGTGCATCCGGTGTCGGCAGATCGAACTCGCGGATGGAGACGGGTGCCGCCGCGAGAAGCGCAACCACCGCGGTACCGAGGAATGGATGAGCCATCTCATCACCTCACTGAAGGAACACAGTGGGCTTGGCACGGCGCGGCTGCGCCCGCAAGCTGCGCGGGCGAGGAGGCACGGCATGGAACAGAGAAGGCGTCGGGATCTGCTGGTGGCCGGCATCGCGCTGGCAGCGTTTCCCGCGAGCGGCGCCGGCAAGAAAGCCAAGGAGGACCAGCAATTCGAGGAGAAGGAGCACGAGTTGCTCGGGGAGAACGGTTTCGAGAAGGCCGTCGCCGAGGTGGCGGAGTTGGAAAGGGGCCTCGCCATTTTTGATCTTGCGAAGTTTACCCCTCGATGAATGACGCTCCTTTCGCAGCCATCGTGGAGCGCTCCCTACCGCTTCGGAGCGGAGAACGGCAGAGGATCGCCGGGCTGCCGATTCAGAGCCTGTTCGCTACGCGCCGCAGCACGCCGGCGGGATCCTTCGAGATCACTCCTCCGTGGCAGGGGATCAGCCGGACCAATCCGGGGGTTTCGGCGAGGCGGAGCAGATGATTGCGCACGCGGCGCCGATCGCGGAGCGCAAACCAGCGCGCCAGCATCGTCACCCGCGGGCCGCCCGTCGAACCGAGCAGACGCAGGAGCAAGCCGTCGAGACCGGGCAGGTGCGGCAGATTCATGACGGTATCGCCGAAGAAGCAGAGCGAGGAGCGTCCTCCGCTGCTCGCGAGCAGCACCGGCTCATCGAGTTTGGTGCCCTCGATCGGCACGACCGAGACGTTCCGATCACGGGGCGCGTCTTCCCATCCGCCGTCCACCGGGGCCCTCTGCTCGACGCGGTGGCGCGATCCAGCCCCGGTCAGGATCCGCAGCTCGGGATAACGCCGCTTGAAGGCCGCGATGTCGAGGCGATGCAACGAGTTCGGCACAAGGAGGCAGGCGGGGTCGCCAAACGTCTCGATCTTGCGCATCGCCTCTTCGCGCAGCGGCATGGCATTGAGGAAGAGGAGCCGTCCGTCGGTCGTGCGCGCGATGCACATCCTGCGCGGCACGTGCCCCCGCGGAAGAACGCCTTCCACGGCCCAGAGGTTTGCCTCGAGCTTCTCGATGGGGCCGTGGCGGAGGACCGTCCAGGGGCGCTCGGTCGCGGCGATGAACTTTCGCAGATCGCCGTGCAACGAGTTTGAGAGCGGCACCGGGGTCCATGCCCGCCTAGCGAACGAAGTGGCCACGGGCGGGTTCCTGGCTGGAGTTGGGAGCGGCGACGAAGATGGAATGCTGGCGACGTGCTTCGCCCAACCGGGTCGCAGCGACCGCGAAACCGATGAACCAGGCGACCAGCATTCCGACCGCAAAACCCCATGCGCGCATCCTGTCCATGGCATTCCCTCCTCGTCTTTCCCGCACTGAGCAGGCCGCGTGCCAGAGCAAAGTGGCCTGATTCCAGTCGAAGGCGGCAGGAGGGCGGCGGTGCGGCAGTAGCGCCAGCGTGGCGCTACATGGGTCGCGATTGGGAGAGACGGTCCAAGGAGGGAGGCCGGCCAAACCGGATCGTCGCGTATCCGGTGAGCAGACCCACCAGGCTGCCGGGAAGGATGATCTCCAGGTAGTACTTCCCGCCCATCTGGGCGATGAAGAAGGCGAGCAAGGCGCCGATGAAGGTGCCGAATGCGAGCGTCCAGCCCAGGCTCGGCACCTTGCGCGCGAAAAGACCGATGATCGCGCCGGCCACGAGGCCCTTGCACGTCGAGCCCACCACGATCCCGAGCATCTGGGAGCGCGCTTCGGGAGTGAACCAGGCGGTGAGGCCATCGAGAATTCCGAGCACGCCGCCAACCAGGACTCCCACTGTGATGCGGTTCATTGTCAGCTCCGGGTGAACAAGGGCGCGAATTTGCGCCCCTTGCTTCTTCCCTTGTCCGCCGTGGCGGATTCCTTTCACCGGCCCGTGAAGAGGAAGATCAGCGCGCGTCCCGCGAGATACGTCAGGACGATTCCGATCGCGATCCGGTGCCGCTTCGCCACGCGCACCGCGCGGTCGAAGAACGTCTCCCGATAGGCGGATACCGCCTTGCCGTCGAGTAAACGGCTGACGTCCTGCGCGAGGGAGGGGATGTCCGGGTATCGATCGTCCTGCCGCTCGGCGATCGCTTTCGCGATGATGCCTCTCAGGGCCGCGGGTGAGTGGTCCGCGGCCATCCACCGCAGCAGCGCGCCGAGCGAGTAGACGTCGGTGCGCGCATCCACGCCGGCGCTGCCTCCGGACTGTTGTTCCGGGGACATGAAGCCCGCTGTTCCCAGGACTGCGCTCTCGCCAGTGTCGCGCACCGGCAAAAGCTCGCCGTCTCCCAGCACCTTGGCCAGTCCCCAATCGAGCACCAGCACCTCGCCGAAGGCGCCGACCATCACATTCTCAGGCTTCAGATCGCGGTGCAGGACGCCTTGCGCGTGTGCGAAGGCCACGGCTTCCGCGATCCGCAGGAAGAGGCGCAGGCGCTCGGCCAGCGGGAGCGGCCGCGCCAGGGCCCGGTCGAGCCGGTCTCCCTGCACCCATTTCATCGTGTAGAAGGCCCGCCCGTCGGGGAGCGAACCCACGTCGTGGACCGGAACGATCCCGGGATGCTCGAGTCGTGCCAGCACTTGAGCTTCGCGGCGCAAGCGGGCCTCGATGCCGGCGTCCGGCACGTCGATCACCTTGAGCGCGACCCGCCGCTTGAGCTCGGTATCTTCCACGACGTAGACGGTGCCCATGCCGCCGGTGCCAGCGACGCCGGCGAGGCGGTACTTCGTCCGCGAGAGATCCGGCTCGCGCACCGCCGCGCGCAACCGTGAGAGCGCGCCGTCGTCGAGTCGGGTCACGCCGCGTCCTCCCCCAGGAGCGCGCGGGCCTCCTCGAGGAATTCCTCTTCGCTGGCGGTCAGCTCGCGCAGGACTTCGAGCACGACATGCCGCAGCTCGCGCCGGACGCGGAACAGGCGATTGGTCACGTCGGTCACCGCGATGCCGAATCGCTGCGCCAGCTCGGCGTACGTTGGACGGGCGTCGTCGAGGTCGTACTGCTCGAGCAGGGCGTAGTGACCCGCTTTTCCCGCTTGCGCGCAGGCGTCGCGCAGACGCCGCAGCGCGGTGGCGAAGACCCCGCGCGCCCACTGCTTTTCGAACAGCGACTCCGGCGATTGGACGGTGTCGGCGACGCGCTCCAGTTCCTCCCGCGCGTCCTCGAAGTCGAATGGCACGGGCTCCACACCGCCACCTCGCTTCTGACGCCCGGCCGCCTTGTCGTGGTTGCTCACCAGGCCGTCGATGCAGACGCGCAGATACGTCCGCAAGCGGGCCCGGGAAGGATCGAAGCGCGACAGCAGATCGTTTTCCACCAGCTCGGTGAAGAACTCCTGCGCCAGGTCCGCCGCGTCTTCGTGCGGCCTGCGCCAGCGAAACCGCAGGTAGCTGTATACCGGCCGCCAGTACACGGAGGACAGCGTGGCAAGCCCGCGGGCGCGCTCGGTTGCGTCCGCGCTGCGCACCGAAACCAGGGCGGAATGCCGGGTGGGCGGGAATCCTCGCACCAGATCCATGCGGTCCTCATGCGCCGGGAAAAGACCCATCGTACAGCGTTCCGCGCACTCCCGTGCGCGGGCGCTATCGTCCCGGCCAATCGTCCATTGGCAGGAGGGCGACATCGCGCAGGGCTGCGCTGCGCTGCGGCGCGATCGCGCGCCAGGCGGGAGTCGCCAGCATGTCGAGATAGGCAGCCCGATTCGGGTACCGCACCAAAACGACGGCGTCCCAATCCTGCCCCGGCGCGGCGAGCAGCGGCTCCACGCACTCGCCCGCGTACAGGACCTGGCCGCCGAACGATCTCACGATGGGCTGCGCCGCCACGGAGTAGCCGAGATACTGGTCACGTCCGCCCTCGGCGAATCGGAGTAGCTGCACGAGCACGAACGGCCTGCCGCTGTCGCCCTTGCGGAAGCGTTCCAGCTCGCTGCTGCCCGGGTCGATGCCCATGCCGCACCTCTAGCACGGTCAGCGCACGTGCTGCTCGATCCAGGCGGCCGCCGCAAGCAGCTCCGCGTCACGCCCGCGGCGCCCGACGATCTGAAGACCGATGGGTAATCCGGCGGGTCCTTTCAGGACAGGCAGGGAAAGACAAGGGACGCCGAGCAAGGTCCAGATGCGGCAGAAGATCGGGTCGCCGGTGGCGCCGAGACCTTCCGGAGCTTCGCCAACCGCGGCCGGCGTCAGCAGCACGTCGACCTGCTCGAACGTCGCGTCGATCTCGCGGCGGCAACGTTCTGCTTGCTCGCGGGCCGCCGCGAGGCGGTTCGGCGTCACCTTGGCCCCTGCGCGGAGGAACTCACGGAGCTTCGGGCTGAGGCGTTCTTCCGGCTCGTCGCCGAGCGTCTCCGCCGCCTCCGCGCCCATGATCGCGATCTGCGCATCGATCAAGCCCGCGAACGACGCCCCAGTATCGACGTCGCGCGCGCCGAGCGCCTTGGCCGCCTGCTCCACCGCAGTCTGCGTCTCCAGTGCGGCGTGGGCCCAGGCCTCCGTCCGGCAGAACCCGAGTCGGGGATGCGCCGGCCGGATCTGCAGGGGCGACGCCGCAAGGACGGACACGAGGAGCGGGATGTCGTCGAGCGCGCGAACGAAGAGGCCCAGGGTGTCGAGCGATGGCGCGAGCGGGTGGACGCCTTCCAGCGGAAGCAGGCCAAAGCTGGGCTTGAACCCCATCACGCCACAGTACGAAGCAGGGCGGATCACCGAGCCTGCCGTCTGCGACCCGAGCGCCGCGGGAACCATTCCGTCGGCGACCGCCGCCGCGGAGCCGCTGGACGAGCCGCCCGGCGTCCGCGAGGGATCGTGGGGATTTCGCGTCTTGCCCGGGGAGTAGACGGCGAACTCCGTGGTCACCGTCTTCCCGAGCACGATCGCGCCTGCCTCCCGCAGCCGGCGGACGGACTCGGCGTCGTGCGAAGGCTGGTGGCCGCGGTGGATCGGGGACCCGTATGCGGTGGGCAGGTCGGCCGTGTCGATCAGATCCTTGACGCCGATCGGAAGCCCGTACAGCGGCGGCCGATCGCGCAGGGCGTCGATGCGCCGCGCTTCGGCGATTGCGGCTTCTGCGTCGAGCGCTTCCCAGGCCTGGACTACGGGCTCTCGCTCGGCGATGCGCGCAAGACATCTCCGCACCAGCTTTTCGGCGGAGATCTCGCGGCGGGAAAGCTGCGCGACGGCTTCGGCAGCGCCGATCATGCCGCGCACCAGGCGCGCGCGAGCTGCGTGTAGATTTCGACGCACTGCTCGATTCGATCGACGCGGCAGTGCTCGTCCGTCTGATGGCAGAGCGCCATCTCGCCGGGACCGAGGACGACGGTCGGAATGCCGCCGTACGCCGGCGTGAGAACGCTCGCGTCGGTGAAATAGGTGGCCGTACCTGGCGGCTCCTGCTCGCCCGTGACGGACGCGGTCACCTCCACCACCTGTCGGACGAAGGAATCATCCGCGGGCGTGCGCACGCCTTTCAGGTCGACGGTCGGAGTCAGCTCGACGTCCGGGCCCAGCAGCGCCTCGAGCTGCTGGCGCAGCTCCGCATGCCGCTGCGCGGGAATGGTGCGGATGTCGATGCCGATCACCGCTTCGTCCGGCACCGAGTTGACGTTCAGACCGCCCTTGATGGTGCCCACGTTGAGGGTCGGCGCGCCGAGCAGCGGATCGGGCGCTACGTCGAAGCGGAAGGCGCTCAGCGCCAGCACCGCCTGTGCGGCCTTGATCACCGCGTTCACGCCCATCTGCGGCATCGACCCGTGCGCGGTCACGCCGCGGGTGCGCGCGCGCAGCCAGAGCGCGCCCTTGTGGCCGATCACTGGCCGGTTTCCAGTCGGCTCGCCGACCACGAGCGCGCCGGCGTGACCCAACGCCCCCGGCACCTTTGCGAGGTGCGCTGCTCCCTCGCAGCCGGTCTCTTCGCCTGCGACCAGCACCAGCGTGATCCCCGCCTTGTGCAAAGGCGTCTTCGCCAGTCGCAAGGCCGCCGCGACCATCGCGGCGACGCCGCTCTTCATGTCGCTCGAGCCGCGCCCGTACAGCTTCCCGCCGTCCAACTCGCCGCCGAAGGGGTCGCGCGTCCACGGCGCGGCGCCGAGGGGCACGGTGTCGAGATGGCCCGCGAAACAGATGGGCAACCCGGGCCCCTCGCGCCGCGCGACGAGGGAGGCCCGCCCCGCGGCGAACTCGTGGGTCGCCACGCTGTAGCCCGCCTCGACGAGAAGCTGTCCCAGCCGCTCCGCGGCGGGCCGCTCGGCGCTCTGCGGATTGACCGTGTCGATGCGGACCAGATCGCGCGTCAGCTCGACGGCATTCACGGGTTCCTCCTTCCGGCAGGCGCGCCGCCGGACCCAAAGTACGCTGCGCGGACCTGCTCGTCACCGAGCAGGCCGGCCGCCGTGCCCTGCGCGACGACCCGGCCCTGCGAGAGCACGTACCCGCGGTGCGCAATGGCGAGCGTCTGGTGCACGTTCTGTTCGACCAGAAAGACGGTGACACCCTGCTCGTTGATGCGGCGGATCACGGCGAAGTTCTCCATCACGAACAGCGGCGAGAGCCCCAGCGACGGCTCGTCGACGAGCAGCAACTTCGGCGCGCTCATCATTCCGCGCCCGATGGAGATCATGGCCTGCTCGCCCCCGGACATGGTTCCGGCGAGCTGCTCGCGGCGCTCAGCAAGGCGCGGAAAGGCCGCGAACACGCGCTCGAGCCGCTGCTGGATGACGCGCGGGTCCTGCTCGAGGTACGCGCCCAGGCGCAGGTTCTCGACCACCGTCAGCCGGGGAAACACTTTCCGCCCTTCGGGAATGCAGGCGATCCCTTGGGCGACGATCCGGTGCGTGGGCAGCCCGGTCAGATCCTGCTTGCCGAAGAGGATCCGTCCGCGCCGCGGCGGCGTCAGGCCCAGGATCGATCGGATGAGCGTCGTCTTGCCGGAACCATTCGAGCCGAGCAGGCAGGTGATGCTCCCGCGCTCGACGATGAGCGAGACGTCCTGCAGCACGTCGGCGCGGTCGTACGCGGTGAAGACGTTCTCGACGCGCAGCTCTTCCATCCGCTACTCCAGCCCGAGATACGCCTGTCTGACTTGGGGATCACGTGAAACTTCGGCGTACGCGCCTTCGGCGATCTTCCGCCCATAGTTCAGCACCACGCACCGGCGGGTGACGCGCTCGATCACGGACATTTCGTGCTCGATGAGGATGATGGTCAGCCCGCCCACCGTCTGCTGGACCTGAAGGATGTCGTCCATCAGCCGCAGGGTCTCCTCATGCGTCATTCCAGCGGACGGTTCGTCGAGCAAGAGCAGCTTCGGCCGGCTGATCAGTGCCCGGCAGACTTCCACCCGCCGTCTGTCGATCATCGGGATCCGGCTGGCCGGTTCCATCATCCGGCCGGCCAGTGGCGGGTCGAAGATGTGCAAGAGCTCCTGCGCCGCGCGGTAGTTCTCGTCGATTTGCCGCCGGAGCGCCTGTCGCCGCACCAGGTTGAACCAGAGCCCGTGCTCGAGGTGCTGGTGATTGCCGACCATCAGGTTGTCGAAGATGGAGAGCGGCAGGCACAGGCGCGAGCGCTGGAAGGTGCGCGCGATGCCGATGCGGTAGATCCCCTGCGGACGCAGATCGGTGATGGGCGCGCCGGCGAACCGGATCTCGCCTGCGTCGGCGGGGAAGAGTCCCGTCAGCACGTTGAAGAACGTCGTCTTTCCCGATCCGTTGGGTCCGATCAGCCCGAGAACCGAGCCAGGGTCCACCTCCAGATCGAGACCATCGAGGGCGACCACGCCGCCGAAGCGGCGCGTCAGCCCGCGGCAGCTGAGGAGCGGCGCGGTCACTCCGGCGACCCGATCAGGCGGCGAAGTGGACGGGGGACGAGTCCGATCGGCCGGAAGAGCAGGGTGAGGACGACCATCGCCGCAAACATCAGGAACCGGTACTCCTGGATGATCTGCAGCTTCTCCGGGAGGAGGATGACGATGGCAGTCGCCAGCGAGAGTCCCCAGGGATTGCCGATGCCACCGAGCAACAGGATGGAGACGAAGATCAGCGATTCCGCGAACGTGTAGTTGTTCGGCGCGATGAAGCCGATCATGAACGCCGAGAGCGCGCCGGCGACTCCGATGACGAAGTTGCCGATGACGAAGGCGGCGATCTTCCAGCGAGCGATGTCCATTCCGAAGCTCGCGGCGGCGATCTCGTCCAGACGCACGGTGTCGAGAGCGACGCCGATCCAGGAGCGTTCGAGGCGCTGGACGACGGCAAAGGCGAGCGCGAGCAGGACGAGCGCGACCGCGATGTACTTCAGATAGAACGAGCCCTCGAAGGGGCCGATCTGCATGCGGTCGTTGAATCGCACCGGTCCGATGCGCATCTCGCCCAGCTTCAGTCCCTGCGGCCCGCCGAGCGCGTCGTTCACTTCCAGGAAGGTGCGAAACAACAGGGCGAACGCGATGGTGATCAGCGCCGCGTAGTGGCCGCGGGTCCTCAGGATCGGCAGGAGGAGGACCGTTCCCGCCAGGGCCGCGGTCGCGCCGCCTGCGAGCAGGACGAGAAGGTGGGGAAGTCCCGTTGCACGCGCGAGGACTGCCGCCGTGTATCCCCCGACGCCGAAGAAGCTCGCTCCGGCGAAGTTGACGACGCCGGCGTAGCCGAACTGCACGTTCAGGCCCAGGCAAGCGACGATGACGATCAACACCCGCGTGAGCAGCAGCAGCGCGAAGTCGTCCTCGCGCAGGATGAGCGCGAGCGCGACCACGGCGGCGAAAGCGAGGCCTCTTGCGAGCCGCTCGTTGCTGCCGATCGCCTTCGAAAACGGCTCCAGCAGCCGGGTCCGGATGGCCACGGCCCCGGCGGCAATGCCGAGAACGATGAGCGCCGCGATCGCGCGTTGCGATTCCGCCCGCAGCAGGAACCAGACGTAAGCCGTGGCTACAGCCGTGAAGAGGATTGCGAGAGCGCGCGATCTCATACCCGCTCGCTCGCGCTTTCGCCGATCAGGCCGGTGGGCCGGATCGCCATCAATAGAATCACGACACCGAAGGCGAACACGTCCTTGTACGCGCTGGCGAACGGGAGCGCGACGGCGCCGACGGTCTGCAGCGCCGCGAAGAGGAAGCCGCCCACGATCGCGCCGTACATGTTCCCGAGGCCGCCGAGGATCGCCGCCGCGAACCCGATGACGCCGAGGAGCAACCCCATCCCGAAGAACACTTCGTTGTAGTAGAGGCCGTCCATCACGCCGGCGAACGCAGCCAGGACGGACCCGAGCGCGAACGTGACCAGCACCACGCGCCGGAAATCGATGCCCATGGTGCGCGCGGTCTCCTCGTCCTGGGCGACGGCACGGATGGCGAGTCCCAGCCGCGTGCGCCCGATCAGCAGATGCGTACCGGCGATGAGCAGGCCACCCGCGACGAGGAGGATGACGTTGTCGAACCGCAGGTGGAAGGCTCCGATGTTCCAGCCGGAGGTGGGGAGCAGGGCGGGAAAGAGCTTGGGCTGGGAGCCTCCCGGATAGAAGAGCCGGATGCATTCGCGCAGGACGGTGCCCCCCATCAGCGTGACCAGGAGCACGTTGAGCTGCGGCGCGGTCTTCACCGGCAGCACGATGAAACGTGCCACGACTGCGCCGAGCAGCGCGGTGACGATCGCCGCCGTCGCGATCACCGCGATCAGCAGCAAGCCCGGCGAGGTCATGCCGGCCGCGGTGAGCAACGTCCAGGCGGCGAGGCCGGAGAAGGCGCCCGCCGCCACCACGTCGCCGTGGGAGAACTGGATGATGTCCAGCACGCCGAAGAAGAGCGTGAATCCGACCGCGACCAGCGCGTACATCATCCCGAGCATCGCGCCGTTCATCACGTACTGCGCGATGACGCTCAGGGACATGCGCTACTTCCCGCCGGTCAGCTTCCGCTTTCCGCTCGCGTATTCGCTCTCTTCCCAGGTCAGCCACTTGCCGTCCTGCACCACGTACTTCGCGATCGCAGGGACGGTGTTCTGGCCGTGGTCGTCGAAGGTGATCTTGCCGACGATGGAGTCGCGATCCTTCACGTTCGCCAGCTCCTTGATGATCTTCTTGCGATCCGGTCCCGCCTTCTCGATGGCGTCCATCAGGAGCTCGGCGGCGGCATAGGCGAACGGTCCGTAGGCTTCCGGCGGATTCGAATAGCCCTGCTTGTTGTAGTCCTCGAGAAACTTCTTCCCGCCGGGCAGCTTCTCGGCAGGAGCTCCCTCGCGGAAGGCCAGCGCGCCTTCGGCGAGCGGTCCCAGCGCCTTGATGAAGTCGTCGTTGACGATTCCGGACGTGCCGTCGAACTGCGCCTTGAGGCCGAGCTTGTCCATCTGCGCGCGGATGCGGACGCCGATGGGAGTGAGGCCACCAAAATAGATCGCCTCCGGGTTCTGCGCCTTGATCTGCGTCAGCTCTGCGGTGAAGTCCTGCTGGTCGGCGGTGACGCCGAAAGTGGCCACGATCTGCCCGCCGCTCTTTCCGAAGAACTGGCTGAAGTACTTGTTGTGACCCTTGCCGTAGTCGGCCGTTGACGCGGTGGATCTCCTTGAAGTCGTGCGCGTAGGTGATGTCCGGAAGCACGGCACCCCAGACGATCGCCGGAAGCCCGAAGCGGTGGTACGTGTCGACCGTCGCCATGGCCACCACCGAGCAGTAGTGGGTCACGCCCCCGACGACGGTGCGATCGGAGCCGGCCTTGGTGGCCATCTGCACGCCGGCGTCGGGCTTGCACTCGTCGTCGAGCACGAGAAGCTCGTACTGGTACTTCGCCTTGGCGTCCGCGTTGCGCAGCTTGACCGCCAGGTCGGCGGAATTGCGGCCGCCGAGGCCGATGGCGGAGTTGCCGCCGGTGAGCGGGCCGACGAACGCAATGCGGACGGTCTCCTTGGCGCGCGCGGAGAGGGAAAGCGTGGCGATCAGCGCTGCGGCCGCGAATCTCATTTTGCGCCTCCTGGGCAGCGGGACGGGCGCGTGAAGCTATCAAAAACCCGCCGCAGAGACATCGCCGGTCCGAAGGTTTATAAGTCGCGCCATCCCAAACCTGGAGGACGGGTATGAGGAAGACGCTCCCCGTCGCGCTGTCGCTCTTGATGTCGCAAGCCGCCTTTGCCGAAGTGGTCGTGCTGCAGGGGGCCACCCTGATCGACGGAACGGGACGGCCTCCACTGAAGAACGCGGTGCTGGTCATCGACGCAGGGCGCATCTCCGCCGTCGGTCCGGCGGACAAGGTGAAGGCGCCCCCAGGCGCGCGGGCGCTCGATCTCAAGGGCCGGACCATCATCCCGGGCTTGATCAATGCGCACGGTCACGTCGGGCTCGTGGTGGGCGGCCAGAGCCGCGCGGATGGATACACGCGCGAGAACGTCCAGACCCAGCTCCTGCAGTACGAGCGCTACGGCGTCACCTCGGTGCTCACGCTCGGTCTCAACCGCGATCTCGTCTACGACGTGCGCGATGAGCAGCGCCGCGGGACCGTGCCGGGTGCCACGCTCTTCACGGCTGGCCGCGGCATCGGCGTCCCCGATGGAGCGCCGCCGGTGCCGTCCGCGCCGGATCAGGTATACCGGCCGAGGACGCCGGAGGAAGCGGTGGCGAACGTCGAGGAGGCCGCCGCGCGCAAGCCCGACTACTTCAAGATCTGGGTCGACGACGTCTTCGGAAAGTTTCCCAAGATGGACCCGGCGGTGTTCAAGGCCGCCATCGATGCCGCGCATCGCCATTCGATCAAGGTGGCGTCCCACGTGTTCTACCTCGGCGACGCGAAGGCGGTGATCACGAGCGGCGTCGACGCGCTGGCGCACAGCGTCCGCGACCAGCCGGTGGACGACGAGCTGGTGGCGATGATGAAGAAGCGCGGCACGTTCTACGTCGCGACCTTGAACGTCGACGCCTCGTTCTCTGCCTTCGCGGACGATCCGGCGCTGCTCGACGATCCGTTTCTCACCGCCGCGCTGCCGCCGGACTCGGTGCAGCAGTTCCGGAGTCCCGAATATCGGGCGAAGGTCGCAGCCGATCCCAACGTGCCCAAAGCGCGCGCGGCGCTCGAGAACGGGATGCGCAATCTCAAGACGCTGCACGCAAGGGGCGTGCACATCGCCTTCGGAACAGATTCCGGCGCAAATCCCGTGCGCATCCAGGGCTGGGGCGAGCATCGCGAGCTGGAACTGATGGTCAAGGCAGGCCTTTCTCCGATGGACGCGCTGGTCGCCGCGACGCGGGGAAGCGCGACAATGCTTGGCATTTCCGATCGCGGGACGCTGGAAAAGGGCAAACGGGCTGATCTTCTCGTGCTTGCCGGGAACCCGCTCGACGACATCCGGAACACGCGCAAGCTCGTTTCCGTCTGGCACGACGGAAGGGAGATCCAGCCGCTCGTTGCGTCGGCGTCGGCGCGGTGACCGCGCGGGATCGGTAGCCCCCCGTTTGCGATTCGCAAGTCGGCAAGTGTAGGCTGCGCGCGGAATCGAGCAGCGCGGCGAGATCCTGCCGCTGATCGACAGGGGATACGACATATGAATCCACATCGGACGACGATCCAGGTCGCTTCGATCCTTCTCTTCTCGGCTGGGGTTGCGGTTGCTCAGGCTCCGGGGACGACGGCTCCCCCGCCGGCCGACCAGCCGGCGGCCACCGAACCCACGGTGCCGACGAGCGCGCCGCCAACGACGGAGAGGCGGCAGACCGTGACGGAGGAATTGGTCGTCACCGGGTCCCGCATCCGGCGCAAGGACCTGACCACCCCGGCTCCCGTGACGGTCGTGACCAGGGAGCAGTTCGAGAGCAGCGGCAGGATGACCATCGGCGATTACCTGCAGACGATGCCCGAGCAGGGCAACGCGCCGAACTTCCAGCTCAACACGGGCGGCATCAACTACGGAGCTGACGGCACCACCCGCATCAACCTGCGCAGCCTCGGGATCCAGCGCACGCTCGTGCTGATCAACGGGCGCCGCGTGGTGCCGGGCGGACTCGGCGCCTCCGCGGCGGTGGACCTGAACACCATCCCCACCGAGGCCATCGAGCGGGTCGAGGTGCTGAAGGACGGCGCCTCCGCCGTCTACGGTTCCGACGCCATCGCAGGAGTGGTGAACGTCATCACGCGCCGCAGCTTCAACGGTACCGACCTCGGCGCGCAGTACGGCCTGTCGGGGAAGGGCGACGCGCAGACGTTCGATGCGCACGTCACCACCGGGACCCAGGGCGACACCGCGGGTGCCATCTTCTCGGCGCGCTACTTCAACCAGCGGGACTCCTGGCTGCGCGACCGGAACTGGTCGCAGCAGGCCCTCGACTACGACTACACCGGCGGCGGGGTGACCCCGAGCGGCAGCAGCCGCGTCCCCCAGGGTGCGCTGCGGATTCCCGAGGACCCGAACAACCCCGGTACACCGCTGTGCAACGGCAACCCGTTCTGCACCGCCTTGACCAACACCCTGGGCTGGTCGGTCACCCAGCGCTACATCCGCAACAGCACCTCGTCCGCCGGGTCGACGCCGGTCGTCTGCACGACCGTGCTGGGACAGCCGGAGTGCTTCCGCAAATTCAATACGGCGGCCCCCGACAACAATGGGACCGGCAACGACTTCTACAACTTCGCCGCCCAGAACTATCTCACCATCCCCTCGACGACGATCCAGGGCTTCTCGGCGGGTGAAGTAAAGTTCCCGGTGGCCCGCGGGTACTACGAGCTCTCGTACACGCAGCGCAACTCGACACAGAACGCGGCGCCGATGCCGCTCAACCCCGGCGACTACAACAACATCGTCTACTCCAAGGACAGCGTCTACAACCCCTTCGGCACCGACCTGAGCTTCCTCGGCCGCCGTCTCGTCGAGTTCGGCAACCGCACGTATTCCGAAGACCTGTCCACGTTCCGCGTGGTGACCGGCATCGACGGCACGCTACCTGATGTCTTCGGTCCGGCGCAGGGATGGTTCTGGAACGCGTCCGCAAATTACGGCCGCACCGCGGGCACGTTCACCACCGGTGGATCCTTCCGCAACTCCCGGGTCCAGAGCGCGACGGGGCCGAGCGTGCCCAGCCCGAACGGCCCGGTATGCGTCCAGACGCCCGGCCAAATCAGCACGGAGGTCGCCGGCTGCACCCCGCTCAATCTCCTCGGCGGACCGGGGAGCATCCAGAGCGCGCAGCAGGACTATCTGGGTTTCACGGGCACTTCCCGCGCTTACGATCAGCTCTTCACCGCGGGTGCCGACCTCGCCGGCGACCTGTTCCCGCTCGCCGCGGACCGCCCCGTGTCGCTCGCGCTCGGTTACGAGTTCCGTCACCAGCTCGGCTCGCAGATCGCCGATCCCATCGCCGCCGCGGGTGACTCGGCCGACTTCAACTTCAAGTCGACGAGCGGCGGGTTCCATTCCAACGAAGCGTTCGCTGAGCTGTCGGTGCCAATCCTCGCCAACATGCCCGGTGTCGAAGCGCTCGAGGCAAGCCTGGCGGGTCGGTATGTGAACTACAGCACCTTCGGCGACAAGTTCACCTACAAGCTGGGAGCGCGCTACACGCCCGTGCGCGATTTCACTGTCCGCGGCACCTACTCGACGGCCTTCCGCGCACCCAGCATCTCCGAGCTGTACCTGGGCAACAAGGAAACCGATCCCGCGGCGACAGACCCTTGCGCCGACCTGGGCGCGGCACCCGGGGGCGCCACGGGGCCGGTCGCCACGCGCTGCAGGAGTGGCGGCGTGACTGGCAGCGGCTCGGGCGACACTGGCCTCCAGGAACTCACGCGTACCGGCGGCACCCCGACGCTGCAGCCGGAGACGGCGAGGGCCTTCACTGCCGGCCTTGTGTTCCAGCCGCAGGCGGTGCGCAATCTGACGTTCACCCTGGACTACTTCAACGTCACCATCGACGATGCCATCGGGCTCACCGGCACGGCCAACATCCTGAATGGTTGTTACGTAGGCGGCGTTTCCGAGTACTGCGGCCTCATCGTCCGCAACGCCTCCGGCGGCATCCAGTACGTCAATGACTTCTACGCGAACATCGGCCGTATCAGGACTGGCGGCATCGACTTCGCCGCTCGGTACACGCTGCCCACCGACTTCGGGCGCTTCGCCTTGGGATTCGACGGCAGCTACCTCGCCTTTTACTACATCACCCTCAAGCTGAAGAGCGGCGACGCAAAGATCCCGGGCAAGGACAACTACGACGCCGGCAGCTTCGGCGCGCTGCCGGCATTCAAAGCCACCGCGAGCCTGGACTGGAGCGTGGGCGGCTTCATCGCGGGCCTGACCAGCCGGTTCGTCAGCAGCATGAACGAGTGCGCGAACCCGTACGATCCCTCGACGGCCCAGGGCGGCATCTGCAGCGTCATCAACGTCGATCCCGTCACCGGGACCAGCGTCAGCTCCAACCCGCTCCGGCGGCGGGTGGAATCGTACTACCAGCTGGACGTGCACGCGGGATACACGCTCGCGAGCACGCTGGGGAGGACAACCCTCTTCGCGGGCATCATCAACGTGACCGACAAGCAGCCGCCCTACATCTACAGCGCCGCCTTGGCCAATTCCGACCCCAGCACGTACGACTACATCGGCCGTTACGTGTACGGACGCATCCAGCACCGGTTCTGAGAGGCACGTTGCCGCCGGCGGCGCGGTCGCTCGCGCTGCCGGCGGAATGAGGTCAGTGCGGTAGCTGCGTCAGGAGCCACGCGTAGTCGTACGCCGTGTCGCGCAGCTTGTCGTATCGGCCCGAAGCGCCGCCATGGCCCGCCGGCTCCATGTTGATCTTGAAGAGCAGCGGATTGCGATCCGACTTGGTCGCGCGCAGCCGCGCTACCCACTTCGCCGGCTCCCAGTACATCACCTGAGAGTCGTTGTAAGACGACCTCACCAGCATGGCCGGATATGCCTTGGCGGCGACGTTGTCGTACGGCGAGTACTGGCGCATGTAGCGGAACTCGTCCGGCTTCTTCGGATTGCCCCATTCCTCGAACTCGGGGACGGTCAAAGGCAGGCTCTCGTCGAGCATGGTGTTGATCACGTCCACGAAAGGCACGTAGACGAGGGCGACCCGGAAGAGATCCGGCCGCAGGTTGAGGACGGCGCCCATCAACAGGCCGCCGGCGCTGCCGCCGCCGATCGCCAGCCGGTCGCGCGCCGTGTACCGCTGGGCGATCAACCAGTCGGCGGTGTCGATGAAGTCGGTGAAGGTGTTCATCTTGTTCATCATGCGGCCCTGGTCGTGCCACTTCTTGCCCAGCTCGCCGCCGCCACGGATGTGAGCGATGGCAAAGGTCACGCCGCGGTCGATGAGGCTGAACCGCCGTGAATCGAAAGTATCCGGGTACGGAAAGCCGTACGCGCCGTACGCATAGAGAAAGAGCGGCGCCTTGCCGTCTCGCGCGGCCCCTTTGGCGTGCACCAGCGCGACGGGAACGCGCGTGCCGTCGCGGGCGATGGACCAGACGCGCTCCACTTCGTATCGGCCGGGATCGTAGTTGAGCACCGGGTCACGCTTGACGAGCTTCCATTCCGCGGAAGCGAAGTCGACGTCGTACTCGCTTCTCGGCGTCACCGGCGACTGGTACTCGACGCGCAGCGACGGCGGATCCCAGTCCTCGTTGTGATACGGCCGCAGCTCATAGTCGGGCTCGGGAACGGGAAGCTTCCGCTCCTGCCGGTTGCGCAGATCGCGCACGACGATCTGCGGCAGGCCACTCTCGCGCTCGTGCCGGACGAGGTGATTGGCGAAGAGATCGATGTCGAGGAGCATGACGTCGTCGCGGTGCGGTACCA
Organism: Deltaproteobacteria bacterium; assembly: GCA_005879535.1. Lineage (NCBI taxonomy): Bacteria > Pseudomonadati > Myxococcota > Myxococcia > Deltaproteobacteria bacterium. Next base: position 125,456 of record VBKI01000047.1, read on the forward strand.
GCTCCGTCCAGTTCTCCTTGCGCGGCGACCAGACGGGCGCCGTCACCAGGCGGAAGTTGCGACCCGTGGAGTTGGTGCGAATGTAGAAAAGGCCGCCGCGGTGATCGACGTAGTACTCGTGTCCTGCCTCTCGCGCCTGCACCAGCGCCGGCGTGGCAAAGGGGTCGCTGGCGGGCAGGAACCGCACCTCCGTCGTGGTGTGCGACACGGAGGCGACGAACATGAAGTCGCGGGAGCGCGAGCGCCGCACGTCGAGGTTGAACCTCTCGTCCGGCTCTTCGTAGAGAAGGTCGTCCTTCGCCGCGCCGATCGCGTGCCGGTAGACCTGGTAGGCGCGCTTGGCGACCGGGTCTTCCACGACGTAGAGGAGATACCGTGGGTCGCGAGACCAGGCGATCGAGTCGACGCGCGCGATCTTCTCCGCCCCGTCCTTCATCGTGCGCAGGTCGCGCATGTGCAGGTCGTACTGGCGGAAGCCGGTCTCGTCGGTCGTATAGGCGAGCAGGTTGCCGTCGTCGCTCACGTCCCACGAACCGAGCTGCATGAACTTCTTGCCCTCGGCGAGCTGGTTCACGTCGAGCAGCACCTGCTCTTCGGCGTGGGGCGATCCGTTGCGCCGCGCCAGGATCACATACTGCTTTCCCTTCTCCGTCCGCGTGTAATACCAGTAGCCGTCCTTCGAGAAGGGCGCGCTGGCGTCCGTCTCCTGCACCCGCGAGAGCATCTCCTGGTAGAGCTGCCGTTGCAGGCCCTGCGTCGGCTGCATGAACGCGTCGGCGTAGGCCACCTCGGCATGCAGGTACTGCACGACCTGCGGCGAGGCTTTTTCCCGCAGCCAGAAGTAGTCGTCCGGCAGGGTCTCGCCGTTCACCGTCGTCGGGTGGGGGACTTTCTTCGCCACCGGCGGGTCGAGCTGCCGCGGCGACCCGCTTTGCGCGCCGGCGCAGGCGGCGAGAGCAAGGACGACCAGGAACCTCTTCATTTCGCGGCTCCAGGGGCGATGCGCGCCAGCGCTTCGCGGATGGGCGGAGGAATGGGCGCCGGCCGGCGGGTCGCCCGGTCGACGAACACGTGCACGAACGACCCCTGGGCGCAGAGCACCTGGCCATGGAAGATGCCGATCGCGTAGCGCACGCTGCTATTGCCCAGCTTTTCCACCCGCAGTCCCGCGGCGATGGTGTCAGGGAAGGCGATGGAGTGCTTGTAGGCACATTGCGACTCGACGCAGACGCCGATCACGGCGCCGCGGTCGATGTCGAGCCCGCCTTCCTCGACCAGGAAGCGGTTGATGACCGTATCGAAGTACGCGTAGTAGACCACGTTGTTGACGTGGCCGTAGACGTCGTTGTCGTTCCAGCGCGTCTGGATCTCCAACAGATGCGGGAAGTCGTCCGGCGTCATTTCGGGGTGCCGCAGTCGTAGGCCTTGGCGGCGACGGTGACCACGTCGGGAGAGACGGACTCGCTGTCGTAGACGAAGTCCGTTGCTCCGGATGCCGCGCACTTGATGCGCGCCTCCGCCCGGGCCTGCAGGAGCCCCTGCTCGCCCGCCTGGGTTGACGAGCCGACGAAGCGGCCCAGCATCGTGCAGGCCTTCACCGTCTCCTCGTCCTTCGCTTCGTGCATCGCCTCGACGCGCTCGGGCGCGACCTTCGGAGTGCTTGCGCAAAACGCGAACATGCTGGCGAGGAGAAAGGATCCACGCATGCGAGCGTCTTTATGTCATCGTCATTCCGCCGTCCACGACCAGCGGTCCAGATTCAGGAACCGACACGAGATTTGTGAGGCCGATCACCTCGCTTGACGCATCTTCAGCAGATCGCTTACACACGCGAAGTCTTGAGCCGGATCCGTCCATCTTCCTCGCCGGAGCCGGCTTCCTGCATCGCGCGCGCCCTCCACCAGCGCCTGCCCGACCGCATCCGGGGCGCCGGCACCCTCTATCTGTGGCTCCGGCGCGGGCGGACGGCGTTGCGCGTCGCCCGGCGGCTGGCCTCCGCCGGGTGGGAGCACGACTTCATCGACGCCTGCGCGCGGATCCCGCTCGGCAACGGCGACGTCCAGGTCTGCACGGCGGAGCTCTGCTCGGCGCTGAGCGAGGCGGAGGCGCAGGCCACCCGCGCCCTCTTCGTCCCCGGAGAGGGCGTTCCGCAGCTTCCGGACTTCGCCCGGATGACCTCGCTGCACGCGCTCGACGTTCTCGCGCGGTCGGGGTGGCTGCTCGATCAGCTCGCCGAAGGGCGATTCGTCAGCTTCTTCCATCCCATCGTGCACGCGGAGGATACCGGCCGCGTCTTTGCCCACGAGGCGCTCCTGCGCGGCGTGGAGCGCGACGGCTCCATCATCGACGCCCAGCCCATCCTCACGCTCGCGCGCGAGGCCGACCTGCTCTCGGAGGTCGACTCGGCGGCGTGCCGGAGCGCGATCCGCGAGGCGGCGCGCCACGGACCGGGGATGTGCGTATTCATCAATTTCTCCCCGGCCGCGATCCGCGACCCCGAGGCGCACCTGAACTCGACGGTGATGGCCATCGAGGAGGTCGACCTGCCGCGCGAGCGGGTCGTCTTCGAGGTCACGGAGGCCGATCGTTACGGCGACTCTCCGCGCCTGCAGCAGGTGCTCAACGCATACCGGCGCGCGGGCTTCCGGGTGGCGCTCGACGACCTCGGCGCAGGGTGGTCGACGCTCAATCTGGTGCACCGGGTGCGCCCGGACTTCATCAAGCTGGACCGGGAGTTGATCCGCGGCGTGCACGACGACCCGGTGAAGGCCCTCATCGCCCGCAAGCTGCTCGAGATCGGCCATGGCATGCGCATCGGCACCATCGTGGAAGGGATCGAAGAGGAGGCGGAGTTGTCCTGGGTCCGCGACAACGGCGCCGATTTCGTGCAGGGGTTCTTGCTCGGCAGGCCTTCTCCGGTAGTGAGGAGCTAGCGATGCACCCGCGCCTCCGTCGCCAGCTCGCCTCGCTTCGCACCGAGCTGCCGCCGGCGTTCCGTCAACTGATCGCCGCCATCGACGCCCATTACCGTGAATTCGACGCGGAGCGGGCGGAGCTGGAGGAGTCGCTCGCCTCGGTGACGGCACTGCTGCATCGCGCGCAGAGCCGCGCGGCGGCCGCGAGAGGGCGGAAGAACGAACGGCGGGAGAAGGCTGCCAAGGCGCAGCGGCGCCTCTCGCGCCTGCTCGAGAAGAGCCGGGTAGCCGTGTTCGAGCTCACCCCCGAGCTGCTGATCCGCATCGCGAACCCGGCGGCGGCGCGGCTCTGCGGCGCCGACGCGGAAGAGTTGCCGGGCAAGCGCATCTTCGAGGTGCTCGAGCCGATCGGCGCGGAGGACCTGGCGTCGAAGTGGAGCGCGCCGCTGCGGCAGGGCGAGCCGGTGGCCCGCACGCTGGCGTGCTCGACCCGCGACGGCCGGTCGCTCGCGTGCGACTGGGTGTTCCTGCCCCGCGTCCGTCGCGACGGATCCGTCTCCCGGATCACGCTGGTGCTGCGCGACCAGACCGAGGCGGTGGAGAAGCACGACGCGGTCCGCGAGCGGGAGGACCGTCTCTCGGTTGCGCTCTCCAGCACGCCCGACGTGCTCTGGGACTGGGACCTTCGCGCGAACCGCCTCTACCTGTCCCCGCGCTGGCAACAGCTGGTGGGCGGTCCTCCGTCGGCTACCGGCAATCCGGGCGACTGGCTGGACCGCGTTCATCCCGAGGACGCCGCACCGCTGCGGGCGGCGCTCACCGCCCACATCGAAGGGCATACCGACTCGTTCGAGCACGAGCACCGCGTCCGCCACGCCGACGGCGACTGGCGCTGGGTGCTGGCGCGCGGGGCCGCCCGACGCGACGAGAAGGGAACAGCCGTTCGCGCCGCCGGGCTGATGAACGACATCACCCGCCACCGCACGCTGGTGGAGCGGATGGCGCACGACGCCCGGCACGACGCGCTCACCGGGTTGCCGAACCGGACGTTGTTCCTCGATCTGCTGCGCCACTCGTTCTATCGCACCCGGCGCCACGAGGATTACCGCTTCGCGGTGCTGTTCATCGACATCGACCGCTTCAAGATGGTGAACGACGCCTTCGGCCACGAGGCCGGCGATCAGCTCCTGCAGCAGATCGGACGGCGGCTGGAGTCCTGCCTGCGCGAAGGCGATACCCTCGCGCGGCACGGCGGCGACGAGTTCACCATGTGGCTCGACGACGTGCGCGGATCGGCGGACGCCGTGCGGGTGGCGGACCGCGTGCACGAGGTGATGCGGGAGCCCTTCGAGGTCGGCGGGCAGCGGGTCCAGTCCAGCGCGAGCATCGGCGTGGCGGTGGGATCGTCGCAGTACCAGAAGGCCGAGGACGTCCTGCGCGACGCGGACGTGGCCATGTACCGGGCCAAGGCATTGGGCAAGGCGCGGACCGCGGTGTTTCAGCGGGAAGCCATCGAGGGCGCGCCTGCCCATGTGCAGATGGAGAGCGACTTGCGCAGCGCGCTGGTGCGCAACGAGCTCTGCGTCCACTACATGCCCATCGTCGACGTGATGACGGGCAAGGTCCGGGCGGTCGAGGCGCTCGCGCGCTGGCAGCATCCGCGGCTCGGGCTCGTGCCTCCCTCCAAGTTTCTCGGGCTGGCGCAAGAGGCGGGCCTGATCGTGTCCATCGATCAGTGGGTGCTGCAGACCGCGTCGCGGCAGCTCCAGGACTGGCGCCGGGACATCGCCACCGCCAACCGGCTGTCCATCTCGGTGAACTTCTCCCGCGATATCCTCGAGCAGGCCGACGTGGGCGCGCACATCGATCGGGTCCTGCGCGAATCCCATCTGGTGCCGGCCGATCTGAACATGGACATCAACGAGAGCGTGCTGGCGCCCGACAACGGCATCGACAACCTCGCCGATCTCCACCAGCGTGGCCTCAAGTTGCACATGGACGACTTCGGCGTCGGGCAGGGCTGGCTGCGCCACCTGCACAAGATCGAGGTCGACACGATCAAGATGGACCGCTCCTTCCTCGCCGGCGGCGGGGATCGCGACCGGCAAGTGCTCGGACGCATCGTCCAGATCGCGCGCGATCTGGGAAAGACGGTGATCGCCGAGGGAGTGGAGACGAAGGAGCAGGCGCGCCTGGTGCGCGAGGTGGGTTGCTCGCTGGCCCAGGGCTTCTTCTTCAGCCCGCCGCTCGATCCGGCGAAGACGCGCACGCTGCTCCAGGGAGGCGTGCTCGACGTGGTGTGAGGCCAAAATGCGCTTCGCGATCGTGGCCTTCGATCTGTACGGGACGCTCCTCGACGTGAGCGGTCTTGCGAAGCGGCTGGAGCCGTTCGCCGGACCCGGTGCCGCCGATCTGCTCGCAAGCTGGCGAAGCGCCCAGCTCGAGCGGACCTGGCGGGAGAAGTCGTACGAACCGTTCGATGCGGTCACCGCGCGAGCGCTGGAAGAAGTCGCGCCCCGCCTCGATGCGAGCACCCGGCGGCGCATGTGCGAGACCTGGCTGTCGCTGCCGGCCTTTCCCGACGCGGGCGCCGCCCTCGAATCGCTGCACCGGGCGCGCGTCCGGCGCGCCATCCTCTCCAACGGGACGCCGGCGATGATCCGCTCAGCGCTGGCAGCCGCGGATCTCGACGTCGACGAGGTGCTCAGCGCGGACGACGTGCGCGCGTACAAGCCGAAGCCGGCGGTCTACGGGCTTCTCGATCGGGAGCGGTCGCTGTTCGTCAGCGCCAACGGCTGGGACGCCGAAGGCGCCAAGCGCAGCGGGCTGAGCGTCGCCTGGATCGACCGCGGGACGCCACCGCCGGCGGTGGCGCCCGACCTGCACGTGCATTCGCTGGCCGAGCTCGCGGCAGCCATCTGGCGCGACCAGGGCGTGCGGGTGGTGAAGGGCAGCGAGCTGGATCCCAACACGGCGCAGACCGAGGGCATGTCGAGGGCGGCAGCGATCGACCGTGCCCGGGCAGGGGCCGAAAAGATCTGGGCGGGCACCGTGACCATCCATGCGAACGCGAAGACCGGCGCGCACCATCACGGGCCCCTCGAGTCGGTGATCTACGTGGTTCGCGGCCGGGCCCGAATGCGCTGGGGAGAGAAGCTCGAGTACACCGCCGAAGCCGGACCGGGCGACTTCATCTACGTGCCGCCTTACGTTCCGCACCAGGAGATCAACGCCAGCCGCGATCAGCCGCTCGATTGCGTCGTCGTGCGCTCGGGACAGGAGCCCGTGGTGGTGAATCTGGACATCGCGCCGGCGGAGCCGCCGGAAGAAGTGAAGTGGATCGATTCGATCCACACCTCGTGACCTATGCAGGGCGTCCTCGCACCGGTCCTCACGCCGTTCGATCGCGATCTGAACCCGGATGCGCCGCGGTTTGCGCGCTTCTGCCGGTCTCTGCTCGAAGAGGGCTGCGCCGGGCTGGCGCCGTTCGGCACCACCAGCGAGGCGAATTCGCTCTCGCTGGACGAGCGGGAGCGGCTGCTCGACGCCCTTCTCGATGCGGGCATTCCGGCGGAGAAGCTGATTGCAGGCACCGGCTGCTGCGCCCTGCCGGACACCGCGCGCCTGTCGCGCAAGGCGGCGCGCGCTGGTTGCGCCGGTGTGCTGATGCTTCCGCCGTTCTATTACAAGAACCTCACCGAAGAGGGACTCTTCCGGAGCTTCGCGCAAGCCATCGACCGCGCCGCAGAGCCGAAGCTGCGCGTGTACCTGTACCACATCCCGCAGGTCTCCCACGCCGGCATCCCGCTGCCGGTGATCGGGCGCCTGCTGAAGGCGTATCCGGGCATCGTCGTGGGGATCAAGGACAGTTCCGGCGACTTCGAGAACACGCGCGCGATCCTGCGCGCCTTCCCCGGATTCGAGGTGTTCGTCGGAAGCGAGAAGTTCCTCCTCGCCAACCTGCGCGAAGGGGGAGCAGGGTGCATCACGGCCACCGCCAACCTGAATGCCAGGGCCATCGCGCAGGCCTTCCGCGAGCGGACCGAGGAGCAGCAGCGCGAGATCGACGCCGTCCGCGCTGCGTTCGAGCGCTTCCCGCTGATCGCCGGTCTCAAGGAAGCCTTGGCCGCGCGCACGGGCGATCCGTCCTGGCGCGCGGTCCGGCCACCGCTGGTGGAGCTCACGCCGGAGCAGCGCGACGCCTTCAGCAGGGCGCTTTCTCTGCGTGAGGCAGCCGGAAGTCCCTGAGCTGGTCGCGCAGCGCCGCCTTGAGGAACTTTCCCGTCGCCGTGCGCGGGATCTGCTGCAGGAACACGAACGCGTCCGGCAGCCAGAACTTCGCGAAGCGCGGCTCGAGCCAGGCGCGCAACTCTTCGTCGCTCGCCTTCGCTCCGTCCTTGAGGACGACGCAGGCCACGGGACGCTCCGACCATTTCTCGTGCGGTACCGCCACCACCGCCGCCTCCTTGACGGCCGGATGACCCATCAGGGCGTTCTCGACGTCGACCGAGCTGATCCACTCCCCGCCGCTCTTGATCAGGTCTTTCGAGCGGTCGGTGATGCGCACGTATCCCTCGGGATCGATGGTCACCACGTCGCCGGTGCGGAACCAGCCGTCCGTCGTGAATTTGTCTTCCTCCGCCGGGTTCCGGAAGTAGGAGCGCGCTACGCACGGGCCGCGGACGTGCAACTCGCCCATCGATTTGCCGTCCCAGGGCACTTCGCCGCGATCGCCGACGGCGCGAATGTCGACGAACGGCACCGCCGTCCCCTGCGTGGCCCGGAGGCGGAACCGCTCGGAATCGGGCAGCCGGGCCGCGCGGGGACCCGGCTTGCAGATGGTGCCGATGGGCGACATCTCGCTCATGCCCCAGGCGTGGATGACCCGGAGGCCATGCCGCTTCTCGAAGCCCTCGATCATCGCCTGCGGAGCGGCCGATCCGCCGACGATCATCGTGTGCAGCGCCTTCAGGTCCCACTTGCCCGGATTGCAGTCGAGCTGATCCAGGATGGCGAGCCAGACGGTGGGCACGCCGGCGGTCAGCGTCACTCCCTCGTCCGCGAGAAGGTTCAGGACGCTGACCGGATCGAGATGCGGCCCCGGGAAGACCTGCTTCGCGCCGACCATGGTCGCCGTGAACGGAAGGCCCCAGGCATTGACATGGAACATTGGCACGACCGGCAGCACCACATCCGACTTCGCAAGCCCGATCGAGTCCTGCAGCGCCGACATCAGCGAGTGCACCACCAGCGCCCGATGGCTGTAGAGCACGCCCTTGGGATGTCCGGTCGTCCCGGAGGTGTAGCAGAGGCCGGCGGCGTCGTTCTCGTCGATGCGAGGAGGGGAAAAGTCCGGCCGCTCCGATTCGATCAGCTGTTCGTAGTCGATGGCGCCCTCCGGCGCCGGCTGGCCGTGTCCCCAGACGATGACGTGGCGCGGCTTCACCTCCGGACGGATGCGCTCCCACAGTCCCCACAGCACGTCGTCGACGATCACCACCGAATCGTCGGCGTGATTGATGATGTACGCGATGTCCTGCACGGAAAGCCGCGGGTTGAGCGTGTGCAGCACCCCGCCGCAGAGCGGAATCGCGAAGTAGGCCTCCAGATGGCGGCCGTGATTCCAGGCGAGGGTGGCGACGCGCTCGCCGGGTTTCACGCCCAGGCGCGTGAGCGCATTGGCGAGCTTCTGGGCGCGGCGGTGGAAGTCCCCGTAGGTGCTGCGCTGGATCGACTTGTCCGGCCTGCGCGAGACGATCTCGGTGGCGGCGAAGTACTTGCGCGCGCGATCGAAGAAGTGCACCAGCGTGAGCGGGTCCTGCATCATCAGTCCGTCCATGGCGCCTCCCGTCCGGGATCCGCGACTCTACACCCTTGAAATGCAGGGTGTCGTGGAGCGTAAGATGCGCGCCCTTCCGGAGACGACATGCTCCCTGCGCTCCTTCTCGCCGTCGCGATGTCCGCAGCCGCAACCCCCATGACCGTCGACGAAATCGTCGCCCGCCATCTCGAGGCGCGCGGTGGGGCCCAGAAGCTCGCGGCCGTGCAGAACCTCAAGGTCAGCGGCAAGGCGTTCTTCGGCGGCGACGACTTCACCATCACCGCCGAGTTCGCCCAGGTGCGCAAGCGGGCCAATCAGATCCGCACCGAGGTCACCCTCCAGGGACTGACGGGTATCGACGCGTACGACGGCCAGCAAAGCTGGAGCGTGGACCCCTTCCAGGGACGCAAGGATCCCTTCCGCACCACCGCCGACGAAGCGCGCGGGCTCGCGCAGGACGCCGACCTCGACGGCGCGCTGATCGGCTGGCGCGAGAAGGGAAACCAGGTCAGCTATCTCGGAACCGAGGACGTCGACGGGACGCCGGCGCACAAGCTCCGCATCGCGCTCAAGGACGGCGACGTGCAGTACGTCTACCTCGACCCCGACTATTTCCTCGAGATCCGCCGCGTGAGCGAGCGCCTGGTGCGCGGCTCGGAGCGGGTCACCGAGACCGACTATGGCGCGTACGCGCAGGTCAACGGCGTCTGGTTTCCCACCTCGGTGGAGTCGGGCCGCAAGGGCGCGCCGAAGACGCAGCGGTTCACGCTCGACAGCGTGGAGGTCAACGTCCCCGTCGAGGACGGGATCTTCCGCTTTCCCGCCGGGCCGGGAGCGCGCGCCATCGTTCCGCCGAAGAAGCCGGCGCCGCTGCTCGCCCAGGCGCCCGCGCCCAGGAGTGCGGCGAAGGCGCCGGCGATCGATTCCGGCGTCATCTCCGGATTGAACGCCCGCAACATCGGGTCGGCGACGATGAGCGGCCGCATCTCCGCCGTCGCCGGGAGAAACGTCGGGGGAAAGACCTTGCTGTTCGTGGGAGCGGCCAGCGGCGGGGTCTGGAAGAGCCAGGACGGCGGCACCACCTTCAAGCCCGTCTTCGACAAGCAGCCGGTGCAGTCGATCGGCGAGGTGCAGATCGATCCCAAGAATACGCAGGTCATCTGGGTGGGAACGGGTGAATCGTGGACGCGCAATTCCGTCTCCATCGGCGATGGCATCTACAAGTCCGTCGACGGCGGCGAGAGCTGGAAGAACATGGGGCTCGGGAAGACGGAGCGGATCACGCGCATCGTCATCGATCCGCGCAACACCGATACCGTCTACGCCTGCGCGCCCGGGAAGCTGTGGAGCGACAGCCCGGATCGCGGCCTCTACAAGTCCACCGACGGGGGAAAGACCTGGGACCTGATCCTGACCGGGCCGAATCTCTCCACCGGCTGCAGCTCGGTCGCCATGGATCCCCGCAACCCGGACGTGCTCTTCGCCGCCCTCTGGGACTTCCGGCGCAAGGGGTGGACCTTCCGCTCCGGTGGCAACGGGGCGACCGCGGCGAGTGCCAGCGCGCTCTTCAAGTCGACCGACGGCGGGAGGAACTGGACGGAGGTCAAGGGTCTCGGCCCGAAGCCTTGGGGCCGGGTCGAGGTTGCGATCGCGCCTTCCAACTCGAGTGCCGTGTACGCGTTCGTGGAGTCCACCGCGTCCGCGCTGTGGCGCTCTTCCGACGGCGGCAACACCTGGGACAAGCGCGACAACAGCCAATGGATGGTCTGGCGCCCCTTCTACTTCGCCCGGCTGATCATCGACCCCGCGAATCCAGAGCGCGTGTTCAAGACCGACGGCGCGCTCATCGCCAGCGACGACGGCGGCAAGAGCTTCACGCAGGTGGGCGGCTTCGGCGCCACGCATGGCGACTGGCACGACCTCTGGATCGACCCGCAGAACCCCAAGCACATCGTCGGCGGCAACGACGGCGGAGTGTTCATCTCCTTCGACGGCGGAAACCGGTGGTGGAAGAACAACAACCTGCCGGTCTCGCAGTTCTACCATGTGGCCATCGACGACCGGGATCCGTACCGGGTGTACGGCGGCCTCCAGGACAACTCGAGCTGGGTAGCGCCGACGGCGTACGGCGGCGGCATCTCGAACGCCGTCTGGGAGAACCTGTACGGCGGCGACGGGTTCTGGACGGTCCCCGATCCCACCGATCCGGAAGCGGTCTATGCCGAGGCGCAGGGCGGGTACATCGGTCGCGTCGATCGACGACTGCAGATCGCTCGCGACATCCAGCCGAAGGCGAACTACAAGGAACGGCTCCGCTACAACTGGAACACGCCCATCTACGCGAGCCCCACCCAGAAGGCGACGCTCTACATCGGCGCGCAGGTCCTCTTCCGCTCGCGCGATCGCGGCGACAGCTGGGAGCGCATCTCGCCGGATCTGACCTCCAACGATCCGGAGAAGAGGAGCACACCACGATCTACTCGATCAGCGAGTCGCGGTTCGACGCGAACACCATCTGGGTCGGCACGGACGATGGCAACGTGCAGTTGACGCGCGACGGCGGAAAGACCTGGAACAACCTGGTGCGCAACGTGAAGGGGCTGCCGCCCGCGTCGTGGGTGAGCTGGGTGGAGGCGAGCCGCCACGATGCGGCTACCGCGTACGCCGCGTTCGACAGGCACACGTTCGGCGACATGGATCCCTGGGTGTACCGGACGACCGACTTCGGGAAGAGCTGGACGCGTATTGTCGCGCCGGAGCAGGGCGTCAGGGGCTACGCGCACGTGGTGAAGGAGGACCTGATCCGCAAGGACCTCCTCTTCGTCGGCACCGAGCTCGGGCTCTGGATCTCGGTCGATGGAGCGAGGAGCTGGGCCGAGTTCAAGGGATCGGACTTCCCGGCGGTAGCGGTCCGCGATCTGCAGATCCATCCCCGCGACGGCGACCTGATCATTGCCACGCACGGGCGCGGGATCTGGATCATCGACGATCTCGCTCCGCTGCGCGCATTCTCCCAGCAGACGCTTGCGCAAGAGGCGGCGTTCCTGCCTTGGCGAACTACGCAACAGCGGATCGCGGGGCAGGGGGGATGGGCGGAGGGCGACGCCACGTTCACCGGCCAGAACCCGGCGACCGGGGCGGTGATCAGCTACTACCAGCGGACCCGCCACCTGTTCGGGCCGATCAAGCTGGAGGTTCTGGACGCGCAAGGCAACGTCGTTGACACGATTCCCGCGTCGAAGCGGCGGGGGATCAACCGGGTCTCCTGGACGATGCAGGTCAAGCCGCCGCGGGTGCCGCGCGCCGCGGCGGTGGCGTTCGGCGGCTCGCAGGGTCCGCGCGTCGTGCCCGGGACGTATACGGTGCGGCTCACCAAGGGCACGCAGGTCTACCAGACGAGGCTCGACATCGGACTCGACCGGCGGGCGCCCTGGACGGTCGCCGACCGGCGGCAGCACTTCGAGGCGTCGATGAAGGCGCATGCGCTGTTCGGGGAGATGAGCGACCTGGTGGACGGGATCGATTCCGCCACCGTGGCGGTGGCGCAGAAGGTGAAGGCGCAGCCGCAGGATGCGCGGCTTCCGCCGCTTGGCGCGAAGCTGGAGGCGATGAAGAAGAAGATCGTGGCGACGAAGGAGGGGGGCGCGATCACCGGAGAAGAGAGGATCCGGGAGCACACAGACCATCTCTATTCGGCGCTCCTGTCGTGGGAGGGGAAGCCGGCGCGGTATCTGCTGGAGCGGACGGAGGCGTTGCGCAGGGAGCTCGCGGACGTGCGCGCGGAGTTCGATGCGGTGCAGCCGCAGATTCAGGCGATGCATCTGGAGCTTCGGCCTGTTCTTTTCGTGCCGCGGATGGCGTCGGCTTGCATCCATGACGGCGACGAGTGCCAGGGGTACCGGGAGACCAGCGCGCGGTAGTGCCAGGATAAAGTGCTTTGGAGCTTGGGATGGCGGGTTCCGAATCTGATCCGGGGGGTGGACCTGCCCGGAACCTTGCGCCTCGAACCCCAAGCTCCAAAGCTGACTAAACACCGGTAACGTTCTCGCCGCCTTTCGGCGGCCGCGAGCTGCAGGCTGCAAACCAAATTCAAGTGGCGCGAACCCGACAGCTGTTCGCGCCCTTTGAGTGTGCCCAGCGACCCAGAAGCCGACCGAAACGATGGTCCCCTTCGAAGGTTCCAGCCTCGCCTGCCGCCGCGCAGCCCGGGTTGACCCCGAACTACGCCGCCTCTCGTGAAGTTCGTCGCTCCCCGGAGTCTTGTATGCGGACGAATTGCGGGATCATTGGGTTCCCCGCTCCCGCCACGGCCTCGGATTTTCACCCGGGCCCACGCGGTCTCTCTTCGTCCGCCGTCCACCCCATCTTCCGATGAGGTTTCATCCTCCCTCGAGCTTTCCGCCTCCTTCAGAGTTCTACGGCCTGCGCGCCGCCCTTCGTGCCTGGTTGAACCTCGCGACCCAACCGAACAGCCGAAGAGCGCCTTCCTTGGGGTTCCCTTCCCTCATCGCGACTTCAGCAGCCGGCGTCTACCATTCCGCGGGGATTCCCGACCCAGCGGTCACGTTCCGTCCTCGACGTTTCTCACGTCCTCGACGGTTTCCTCCGCCAACTGCCTTCGCGGGCTTGTTTCATCCCGCTGCCACGTCCAGGGTTTGCCCTTCAGGGGTTTGTCCCTCGCCGCGGAGCCGTACCGGGTTTACCCGGCCGATTCATGCCCTCCTGCCGTTGGACGCAGCCGCCTGTGACCAGCGACCGCGCCCTCGACTTCAGGGCTTTGCTCCCCGCTCCGAATGCGGTGTCGGTCTAGACGGGTTGGGCCTCGACCGATCCGCGCCCCTCCTGGGCTTGAGCTCCTCCGGGTTCTCTCCCCGCGCAACGTGGGAACGCCTTCACGTCCCCTCCGCCCTCGACCTTGACCAGGAGGAACCCCTCCCGGCTGATCCCCGGCGTCTCGCCGTTGCATGGATTGGCTTGCCTGGATTCAGGCTGCCGACCCGCTCGAGCTTTCTGGCCTGAACCCCCGTCCTCCTTTCGAAAGTCGGGTTCGAGGCCTCGTTTCAGGCGGCCCACCGAGCCGCCGGACACGCAGACCCATAGAGCACGCGTCGTGCCATGCCGCGCGCGGCGTAACTACTCGGAATTGTTGAAAGTCTGGATCAGGCTGACGCGCACGATCTGGACACATTTCTGTGCGCGGATTGGGGATTTTCCGGGGGAGCCTGTGGTCGGGTTGTGAACAAGGGGTGCGAGCGTGTCGGTAGCGCGATGTGAATTGTGCAGGGTGTGGACGATCGATCAGAAGCTGGTCGAGTCGTACAGAGACGCATCAGACTCAGGTCAGAGCATTCTCGGGCTCCAACGGGAACACCCTGCGCACGTCCCCAGGAATCCGCGTAGGCCGTCCGCGAGCCAGGTCGACGTACACCCAGTCGGTCGCCGCGCGGCAAAGCAACTCGCTTCCGCGGAAGATCTCGGTCCGCCGCACGCTGTTTGCGACCTTCATCGACTCGACGCGCGTCTCGATGCGCAACCGGTCGCGCAGGACCGCCGCGCGCAGGTACTCGATCTCGTGCCTGCGCACGACCCACGCTTCGCCGCGCGAGATGTACGCCTGCTCGGAAAATCCCAGCGCTGTCGAGTGCGCCAGCGCCGCGTCCTGGACCCAGCGCAGGTAGACGAGGTTCGAGGCATGCCCGAGGTTGTCGATGTCGGCCTCGAGCACCTCGACTTCATGGAGGAACGGCATTCGCCGAGCTTACGCCGCCTTTGCGTGCGCCGCGTTCCACTTCTCGCGCGCCTCGCGCTGCGCCTTGGCGGAGAGCTCCTTGCGGTGCTTGTCGCAGATGTAGCCGAACCGCGGGCCGCGCGACATGTTCTTGCAGCCTTCGACCCGGCAGTGCATGTCGAGCCGGCGCCCGCCGCCACCGCGGCTGGCGCGGGCAATACGGGCCGCCTCCTGGTTTTCCTTGGCGCGTTCGGCGAGGATCCTCTTCTGCTCCCGGACGGGAACGCTCCGTGCATGCTCACGGCAGAACCAGCGGTTGCGGGGACCTGCGCCGGCGTTCTTGCAACCCGGAAACGGGCACATGCGGATGCCGGTCCGCCGGCCGCCGCGTGCAAAGGCGGAGCGCGCGAACATCTGCTCTGCGCGCGCTGCGATTGCGGAGGCGAACTGCTCGATGAAATTGTCCAGCAGGCCGTGGATGGGTTTGGGCATGTTCGTCCGCCAAGAAACGCGGCTTGAAAGCTGGCCGGTGGGGCTCATTCTCTAGCCGATTCGACAATGGATTGCTAGAACCAACGTCTTAAGCGAGTACCATGGAGCTTGGTAATCTACATCGGGCGCACGTCGGGCAACTGTTGCGACAAGTTGCTCCCCTGCTGGAGAACGGCGGTTTTTCGGCGCTGGTCGTCCACTCAGGGACGCCGCTCAAGCGCACCGACGCGGACGATCAGTACTGGCCGCTGCGACCCACGCCGCACTTCCAGCACTGGCTTCCCCTCGCCGACCCGGGGTGCCTGCTGATCGTCGTGCCGGGACGAAAGCCCGTCCTCGTCCGTCCCCATCCGCAGAGCTTCTGGGAAGCGCTGGCTCCGCCGGAAACGGATCACTTCTGGGATTCGTTCGAGGTCATGGACGCGGCGCCCGCCTTTCCCAAAGGGCGCGTGGCTTTCGTCGGCGACGATGCGGCCGCGGCGGCCGCGCTGAAGATCGCCGACGTCAATCCACCGGCGCTGGTGCGCGCGCTCGATGCGCTGCGCGTCTACAAGACTCCATACGAGGTGGAATGCCTCGCCGAGGCGAATCGCAGAGCGGCGCGCGGGCACGAGGAGCTGCGGCGCCTGTTCCAGGGCGCGGATCCGAGCGAGCTCCAGCTGCATCTCGCGTTCCTCGGCGCCACCCGGCAGGACGATGCGGAAACGCCTTACAAGAACATCGTGGCGCTGGGAAAGCACGCGGCGACGCTCCACCACGTCAGCTACGCGAAGCGCGCCCAGCCGGCGCAGTCATTGCTCGTCGACGCCGGCGCCTGTTTTGCCGGCTACTGCTCCGACATCACCCGCACCTGGGTGAAGGGTGGCGGAGCGGGCGCGACCGCTTTCGCGCAACTCGTCAGCGCCATGGAAGCGATGCAGCAGAGACTCTGCGCGCAGGTGCGGGTGGGGATGCCCTACGAGCAGCTCCACGACGAGTCGCACCGGCAGGTCGCCGCCATCCTGCGCGAGGTCGGAATCTCGCCGCTGCCGGCGGACGAGCTGGTCTCGCGCGGGATCACTCGCGCGTTCTATCCGCACGGCCTCGGGCATTCCCTCGGGCTGCAATGCCATGACGTCGGCTGCGCCCTGCGGCCGCCGCGCGAGGACAATCCTTTCCTGCGCAATACGACCGACATTGCGCCGGGACAGGTCTTCACCATCGAGCCGGGGCTCTACTTCATCGAGGCGCTGCTCGCGCCGTTGCGCAAATCGCCCGACATCGACTGGAAGCTGGTCGACGCGCTCACGGCTTTCGGCGGGATCCGCATCGAGGACGACGTCGTGGTGCAGGACCAGGGGATCCGCAACCTCACCCGCGAAGTCCTGCCGGTCGGCGGCGGGCAAGCCTGAAGAACTTCATCTGAGACGTTACGCGGGAACGCTTTCCTGATTCGCGGCGACGAAGGCGACCGGCTTGTAGAGCGCGGCGATGACGGCAAAGAGGATGGCGCCGGCGGTCATGAAGGCTGCCCAGAAGAGGAAGTAGTTCGCGCGCGAGGCGAACTCCACGTTGCGCGTCACCAGGCTGGTGACGAAGGAGCCGCCGCCGATGCTCAGCGTGTACATGCTCATGATCGCGCCCTTCATCCGCCTGGGCGCCTGCGTGTATGCGAACTCCAGGCCGGTCACGCTGACGAGGGTCTCCGCCACGGCGATGATCACGTACTGGATCGACTGCCAGGCGATGTGCGGGTGATCGCCCCCATCGATCCAGCGCTGGATCATCGCCGCGGAGAGGAAGGCGGGGACCGCGATGAACATCCCCGTCGTCATGCGCCGCAGCATCGTCGGCCGCAGCCCGGCGCGCTCGAGGGCGGGATACACGGCGTACGCAAAGAGCGGCACCATGATCAGGATGAGGATGGCGTTGAGCGCCTCCATCTGCGCCGACTCCATGTGCCAGCCGAATACGTCGCGGTTCATCTGCTCGGCCTGGTTGAACCACGACGAGCCGTACTGGAAATAGAGCGCCCAGAAGGTGATCGTCGGCGCGAAGACCATCGCGATGCGGAAGACCGAGCGCGTTCCTGTCACCGCCTCCTCGCCGTGTTTGCGGCGCGCCGCGTCCTCGCCTTCGCGGAACCGGGTGCGAAGCACGGCGACGAAGGAGTTGGGATCGCGGCCCGCCGGCGGAACCTTCACGTACAGGCGTTTGCCGGCGAGATAGATGACGAGCGCGAGCGCCATCAGGACGCCCGGCACGCCGAAGGCCCACGCCACCGCGCTGCGCTCGCAGAGCTTGATCGCGCCGAAGGCGCACCCCGCCAGCAGCCAGGGCGTAGCGATCTGGGACGTCGCCGAGCCGATGTTGATGGCGACGTAGAAGAGCGAGTAGACCCGGTCGAGCAGGCCGCGCTGCTCCTGGCGGAACTGATCTCCCACGAACGCGGAGAGATTGGGCTTGATGCCGGCCTGCCCCACCACGATCAACGTCATGCCGAGGAACAGCAGGCTCGCGCGCGCCCCCGGAGCGAGGTCCATCGCCGCCAACGTCGCGTGGCCGGCGACGTATCCGTAGGAGAGCCAGAGGATCGTTCGATAGCGCCCGAAGAAGCGGTCGGAGAGCCATGCGCCGACCACCGTCATCGCGTACGCGGCCGCGACGAAGTCGTGGTAGACGCCCTCGGCGCGGTTGCGCGGCCAGTTCAGGTACTGCTGCATGTACGGAACGAGGATGGTGCTCATCCCGTAGAAGCTGAACCGCTCGCAAGCCTCGTTGCCGAGGATGTATTTGACCGCGGCCGGGAACCTGCGGCCGTTCACGTCACCAGCCACATCGCTTCCCCTGGTTCTGCTGCTTCAGCCATCCTTCCAGCGGCTGGAAGTACTCGAGCAACGCGCTCCCGTCCATCTGCCGCTGACCGGTCATCGCCTCCAGCGCGTCCGGCCACGGCTTGCTGGCGCCGAGCGCGAGCATCTTCCAGAGGCGCTGGCCCGCTTCCTTGCTGCCGTAGAACGAGCACTGGTGCAGCGGACCTTTCTGGCCGGCGGCCTGGCACATCGCCCGGTAGAACTGGAACTGCAGGAGCCGCGCGAGGAAGTACCTCGTGTACGCGACGTTTGCCGGGATGTGGTACTTGGCGCCCGGATCGAAGTCCTGTTCGGTGCGCGCGACCGGCGCGGATACGCCCTGGTCCCTGGTGCGCAGCGCCCACCAGGCCTTGTTGTACTCCGAGGGCGCCGTCTTTCCGCTGAACACGTCCCAGCGCCACTGGTCGATCAGCTTGCCGAAAGGCAGGAACGCGACCTTGGCCAGCGCGTTCTTCATCTGGAAGTTGATCACCGCCTTCTCGTCGCTCTGGATCGCCGGGACGAGGCCGAGCTGCTTCAGATACCCGGGCGTCATCGAGAGGACCAGCGCGTCGCCGATGGCCTCGTGGAAGCCGTCGTTCGCTCCCGCTTGATAGAGGAACGGCAGCTTGTAATAGGCATGGAAGTAATAGTCGTGCCCGAGCTCGTGGTGGACGGTGGTGAGATCCTCCTCGGTCGGCGGGTTGCGGATGCACATCTTGATCCGCAGGTCGTCGGAGAAGCTGACGTCCCAGGCGCTGGCGTGGCAGACCACCTCGCGGTCGCGGGGCTTTACGATCATCGACCGTTCCCAGAACGTCTTCGGCAGAGGATCGAGCCCCATCGAGGTGAAGAACGCCTCGCCGGTCTTCACCACCCGCGTCGCGTCCCACTTCTGCGCGGCGAGCGCACCGTCGACGTCGAGGTTGGCGACTCCCTTGTACGGCTCGACCAGCGGATAGACGTTGGTCCATTCCTGCGCCCACATGTTGCCGAGCAGGTGCGCCGGGATCGGCTTGCCGTCGGGGACCTTGTCCTTGCCGTAGGTCTTCTGGAGCTGCGCGCGGACATAGCAATGCAGGTCGTCGTACAGCGGCTTCACTTGCTGCCAGAGGCGGTCGGTCTCCTTCTCGAACTGCTCGGGAGGCATGTCGTAACCGGCGCGCCACATGTCGCCCATGTTGGCGAAGCCGGCGCCGCGCGCGCCCTCGTTCTCGAGCTGCACGAACCGCTCGTAGCGCTGGCGCTGTGGCCGGGCCGTATCGTGCCAGGACCGCCAGGCATCGAGCAGCTCATCGTAGTTGTGGCTGCGGTCGACGATCTTCGAGAGCTCCTCGAGGTCGCGGCCCTTCGCATCCTTGGCGGCGCCGTAATAGCCCTCGAGCCGCGCGCCCAGCGAGGTCAGCTCCTGCCGCTTCGCCGGATCGTCGATGACGAGGCTCCCGATCCGCAGCAGGTAGAGCATCCGGGTGGTATCCGCATCGAGCGACATGTCCTTGAACTTCGTCGCCGTCTTCGCGGCGTCGCTGGAGTATGCCAGCAGGCGCTCGTTGGCGACGGCGGCGTTCCGCTCGGTGTCGTCGGTGATGTACGTGCTCTTGATCCACTCCGCCGTCGACGACTCGACCGACAGGTGCTTGAGGTCCTCGTTCACCTTCGCCACGAATTGCTTCGCGTCGCCCGGGGACGCCTGCCGCACCTGGGCGCTGCTGGTGGCTGGAGGCGCCTGCCGGGTGGCGGCGGGCGCGCACGCGACGAGCGCGCCGGCAGCGAGCACGAGGGCGTTCTTCATGGCGGCGCAGGCTACTTGAACAGCGTGTCGAAGCGCCAGCGCTCGCGGGCGCCCCGCCAGAGCTGCTGAACGGTCCGCGCCGCGACCGCCACCGGGTCGGCGGTGACGGGAACGGCGTCGGCGGGCCGGAAGTACACGTTGGCCGCGCCGCCCTGTGGGACGGCGACGAAGAAGGGAAGGAACACGGACCCGTCGCTCACCAGCGCCTGGTAATCGCCGAGGAACCAGGCCGGACCCTCGACGAGGGGAGCGGCCTGCAGGTTGAAGGGAGCTCCGATCATCGACTCGGTGAACGTCGTGCCACCGTCGGTGGACACGGCGAGCCAATGCGTGACGAGAAGGTGCGTGGAGTCGGCCGGATCGTCGCGGCGCAGATCGTAGTAGGTGACGCCGATCTTTCCGCCGTTGGCGACGGCGACGGTGGGCGTGAACGCAGGCGCGGAGGCTCCGTTGACCTGGACGGGCGCAGACCAGTTGAGTCCGCCGTCGATGCTCCTGGAGAGCGCGATGCCGTCGCGCGCCATCTGGGAGAAGCGCGCGTCTTCCCAGACGACATAGAGGGTGCCGTTGCTGGAGCGGTCGAGGGCGACGCTGTGGACCACGCTGCCCGAACGGATTCCGCGCTTCGTCTTGGGGTCGTTGACGCCGACGAACTGTGCCTCGGCGATGCTGACGGCCGGGTCGGGCCAGGTCTCGCCCCGGCTGGACGATCGAATTGCCTGGATGGTGATGCGCGGATTCGTCGAGCTGTTTTGCGCCGCGACCATCAGCACGTTCACCAGCGCGCCGCCGGGCAACACGGCGATCTGGTTGGAGATGGTCTGCGTGTCGGGGCCGGGATCGTAGATCTGGCGGGCTGGCTCCCAGGTGTCGCCGCCGTCGGTCGTGCGCGCGAACCAGGCTGGTCCCGTGTTCTTCGAGTTGGTGGGATCGGTGAAGCCGGTGAGCCGATCCCAGACCGCGTAAGCGTACTTCGCGTCGAGCGGGTCCGCGGTGACGGTCTCCTTGTCCATCACCAGATTCGGGTCGACGTCGTGCTGCAGCGTCTTCGGCTCGTCCCAGGTGAGTCCGCGATCGCTCGAGCGGCTGACAAGCATGGCGCGGTTCACCTTGTCCTGGTCGTACGCGTAGACGATCACGAAGGCGGTGCCGGTCGGGCCGATCGTGACCCACGGATCGGTCCCGCGCTGGTAGGCGCCTTCGCTGCACCGCGTGAACCGCGGGGTCGTCCGCTGCCAGGTGTGGCCGCCGTCGAACGTGACGGCGCTGACCACGCCGTTGGAACCACCGTTGGACCAGCGGTCCTGCTGCCAGGCGCCGATGAGGTGCTTGGGATCGGTCGGATCGATGGCGACCGAGGGCTCGACCTCCGCGTCGTGGAAGACAACGCCCGTGCCCGCGGGACCCGTGCAGGAGCTGGCCCAGGGAGCATTGGTGGAAACGGTGACCAACCCAGGAATCGATTGCGAAGGCGTTTCGTCGTCGCCGGCACAGGCGGCGCATGCCAGCAGCAATGCCGCGGCGCGCGCGCAGACGGAACGCGGTGGTACAAGGTCGCCCATGTCCCTCGAAGACAACGTGGTCACCGATTTTCGCGATCGGATGACGTACGGCGGATACCTGCAGCTTGACAAGCTGCTCTCGGCGCAAACGCCGCTCAGCAACCCTCCGCACCATGACGAGATGCTGTTCATCATTCAACATCAGACCAGCGAGCTGTGGTTCAAGCTCGTGCTCCACGAGCTCCGGGCGGCCATCGAATTCGTCCGGCGCGATCAGCTGGAGCCTACCTTCAAGATTCTCGCGCGAGTGAAGCACATCCAGGCCCAGCTCGTTTCGCAATGGGCCGTCCTGGCCACGCTGACCCCCAGCGAGTACGGGGAGTTCCGGCACGTGCTCGGGCCGGCCAGTGGCTTCCAGTCGCTCCAACACCGGGTGATCGAATTCATGCTCGGGAACAAGGACCAGCGGATGCTCGCGGTGCACGAGCAGAATCCGGCCGGCCACGCCGAGCTGCTTCAGGCGCTGAAGTCGCCAACGCTGTACGACGAGTTCCTCCGGCACCTGGCCCGTCGGGGCAAGCCCATTCCCCAGGGCGTTCTCGCCCGGGACGTGACGGAGCCCCACAGGAGCGATCCCGGCGTACGGGCAGTGGTCCGCGAGATCTACGAGAATCCGGCGGAGAACTGGGATGCGTACGAGATGTGCGAAAAGCTGATCGACGTCGACGAGCAGTTCGCGCTCTGGCGCTTCCGTCACGTCAAGGTGGTCCAGCGGATCATCGGCTGGAAGCGCGGCACCGGGGGGACTGCCGGAGTCGATTATCTGAAGAAGCTGGTCGACGTGCTGCTGTTCCCGGATCTGTGGGACGTGCGCACCGAGCTCAAGGGCTGAGGCGACGCCGCCCGGGATCAAACGACCCCGTGCGAGCGCAGCAGCGGTACCAGCTCCTGCTCCGCCAGGTGGACGCCGCGCTCGTAATCCGGCTGAGCCTGTTGCGCCAGCTCGGACAGGATGCGGAGCTGGATCTCCCCTGCCAGCAGCGCGATCCGGTACGGCACCCGGGTAAACGTCACGAGCTGGTAGCGGGTCAGATATCGCCCCGGCATCCTTTGTTGAAGACCGCGCTCGATCTCCCGCATGCGGAGGAACTCCGGGTCGGCGACCTTGTCGCGCATCTCGACGAAGTTCTCCACCGCGAGGTCCGCGATGGCGTCGGTGTCGGGCTTGCGCGATTCGGCGAACCGGGCGAAGTCGCGCGCCCAGTCCCCCGTGAGCATTCCGGCGAGCAGCGCGACGTCCTCGAAGCCGGCATTCATGCCTTGGCCAAAGAAGGGAACGATGGCGTGCGCGGCGTCGCCGATCAGCAGCGCGCTGCCGCGTGACCAGGGCCAGGCCTTGATCGTCGCCATCCGCCCGAGCGGCGCCTGCATGAACTGCGCGGCCAATCCAGGAATGAGCGGCACCGCGTCGGGAAACCACTTCTCGAAAAAACGGGCCGCATCCTCCTCGCCGACCAGCTCTGCGAACGACGGCGAGCCTTCGAAGGGCAAGAACAGCGTGCAGGTGAAGCTGCCGTCACTGTTCGGAAGCGCGATCAGCATGAAGTTGCCGCGCGGCCAGATGTGCAGCGCGTTGCGATGCATCGCGAAGCCGCCCTCCCTCGGCGGCATGGTCAGCTCCTTGTAGCCGCTGGAGAGGACGTCCTGCGTCGCGCTGCCGGCCAGGCAGGCGCGCAGGGCGGAGCTGCTGCCGTCGCTTCCGACGATGACCTCCGCCGGCACCTCACCCACGGGATCGAAGCGCGCTACGCGCCGGGCGAAGTCGTAGTCGACCAGCCGCTGCCCGAAGTGGATGCGGACGCGCCCCGTCTCCTCCGCCCTGGTCATCAAGAGCTTGTTGAGCTCGCCGCGGGACATCGAGTTGATGAACTCGCGTTCGCTGCGGCCGTAGGCAAGCAGGGCGAGCTTCCCGTCCAGTGCGTGCGTCATCCGGCCGAGCATCGGGACCGCCTGGCGGAGCACGTCGTCGTCGAGGCCTACCTCGTGCAGCGCATGGAGCCCGCGCGTGGAGACCGCCAGGTTGATCGAGCGGCCGGCGGAAATGCCCACGTGGCGCATGTCGGGCCGCCGCTCGTACACGTCGACCGCGTGCCCCTGGCGAGCGAGCATGAGCGCCAGCAGCGAGCCGACCGGCCCCGCTCCGACGACGACCAAATCAGGCATCGCCCAGCTCACCGATCAGCGCGCAGAGCCGCTGAACGTCCTCGAAGCCGTTGTAAAGCGGAGCAGGCGTGATCCGGACGATGTCCGGGGGCCGCAGATCGACGATGGCGCCCCGCCTTTTCAGCTCGTTGACGGTTCCGGGACGCCGGAAGCGCACCGTCAGCATCGAGCCTCGGTCCTGTGGCGTGAGAATCTCCGCCCCGCGCTCGATCAATAGGTGTTCGAGATATCCCGTGAGCCGGTCGCCCTTGCGCCTCAGGGCCGGCATGCCGGCGCGGTCGAAAAGCTCCATCGAGGCCCGCAACGCCGCGAGCTGCAGGATGGGTGGATTCGACAGCTGCCAGGCTTCCGCACCGCGAATGGGCGAAAATCGCGCCGCCATCTCGAACCTGCGCGCCTTGTCGTGGCCCCACCAGCCTTCGAACCGCGGCAACTGCGCATCGGCGTGCCGTTCATGGACGAAGACGCCGCCGAGACCGCCCGGCCCGGCGTTGAGATACTTGTAGTTGCACCAGACCGCGAAGTCGGGAGCGTCATCGTGCAACGAGAGCACGAGGTTGCCCGCTCCGTGCGCCAGATCGAAGCCGATGAGGGCGTCCTTCTCGTGTGCCGCCCGCACCAACGCCCGCATGTCGTACGCCCGGCCACTGACGTAGTTCACGTTGCCGATCAGCACGAGCGCCACGTCGTCGCGCTCCCGCAGCGTACGCAAGGGATCCTCGCTTTCCAGGACGGCGTCGGCGAATCCGTGGAACCGCGCCTGCGAGGCCACCGCGTACCGATCCGAGGGAAACGCGCCCTTCTCGATCAGCAGCCGGTGCTTGCCGGGCCTGGGGCGGTAGAACGAGACCATCATCAGATGCAGGTTCACCGACAGCGTGTTCATCACCACCACTTCGTGGGGCAGGGCACCGACGAGCCTCGCGGTCGCCGCGGTCAGCAACTCGTGATAACCGACCCAGGGATTGCGCGCGGCGAAGTGGCCGTCGACGGCGAGGCGCTCCCAGTCTTCCATCTCCTGCAGCACGTACTCGCGCGCACGCCGCGGCTGCAGACCGAGCGAATGCCCCGCGAAGTAGAGCGGTCCTGACTCGGGGAAGAGGAATTCCGCGCGCAAGGACCGCAAATCATCCGCCGCGTCCTCCGCCTGCGCCCACTCGAGCGAGTCCTCAAAGGTCATAGGCGGCCGCCTGGCGCCCCAGCCATTCGAGCGCAGTCCCGGATCTCAGCCGCTCCCGCACGTCCGCGGGCAGATGGAGCGAGTCGATCAAGCTGCCGGGGCGTTCTTCGCCCAGGGGGAAGGGATAGTCGCTGCCCAGCGCGATGCGGTCCGGCCCGAAGACTCCGAGAAGAAAGCGCAGAGCGCCCGCGTCGTGCACGAGCGAGTCGACGTAGATCCGCTTCAGGTACCGGGACGGCGGATGCGGATTGTCCACCGCGACCAGATCCGGCCGCGCCTGAAATCCGCGCTCGATCCTCCCCAGCGTTCCGGGGAAGGCGCCGCCGCCGTGCGCGAAGGCGATGCGCAGCCGCGGCAGCCGCTCGAGCACTCCGCCGAAGATGACCGAGCAGATGGCGAGCGAGACCTCCGCGGGCATTCCGACCAGCCAGGGCAGCCAGTACTTGCGCATCCGCGCCTCGCCCATCATGTCCCACGGATGCACGAACACCGCCGCGCCCAGCTCCTCGGCGCGCGCGAAGACCGGAAACAGCGCGGGCTCGGAGAGATTCCAGTCGTTCACGTGCGAACCGATTTCGATCCCCAGAAGGCCGAGCTGCGTCACGCAGCGATCGAGCTCCCGGACGGCGCGATCGGGGGCCTGCATGGGGAGCGTGCCGAGGCCGATGAATCTCCGCGGATGCTCCCGGCAGAGCGCCGCCACGTGGTCGTTCAGCAGGCGCGCGAGATCGTCGCCGCGCGCAAGTGGCAATTGGTAGGCGAAGAGGACCGGGACGGTGGAGAGCACCTGGAGGCCGACGCCCGCTTCGTCGCATTCCTTCAGGCGGATGGCGGGATCCCAGCAGTTGCTCCGGATCTCCCGGAACAGCGTTCCGTCCTCGCGCAGCAGGCGGGCGCCACACTCGTCGACCCGCTCGAGGCGCATCGGGCTCCAGCGCGGCAGCTCCGAAGGGAGCACGTGCGTGTGCACGTCAAGGCTTCGCATGCTTGCGGCCGCACTTGCGGCAGGTCGTGTTCGCCGGGTTGCCCCAGTAGTGCTCGAACACCGGCGCAAGCTGCTGGACGATGTCGGTGAGGTGGAACGACTCCCGGTACAGCTCGCCGCCGCAGCCGTCGCAGACCCAGAGGAAGGTGTCCTTTTCCTGCGGCAGGCGACGCCGTTCGATGACGAGTCCGACCGTGTTCGCCGGACGCTGCGGCGAGTGCGGCGTCTTCGGGGGGAGGAGGAAGATCTCGCCCTGACGGATGGGAACGTCGACGCGCTCGCCCTCCTGCAGCGTTCGCAAGACGATGTCGCCTTCCACCTGGTAGAAGAACTCCTCTCCTTCGTTGACGTGATAGTCGGTACGGGCATTGGGCCCGCCCACCACGGTCACCATGAAGTCGCGGTCGCCCTCCCAGATCTGCGCATTGCCGACGGGTGGCTTGAGCAGATGGCGGTGCTCGTCGATCCACTTCCGGAAGTTGAGCGGTTTCATCGGGACGCGACCTCCGCGATGCACTTGAGCTCGATGGCGATGGGGGTCGGCAGCGCCGTGACCTCCACCGTGGTCCTGCAGGGACGGACGGTGGCGAAATACTCCGCGTACAGGCGGTTGTAGGCGGCGAAGTCGCGCTGGATGTCCGTGAGGAAGACCGTCACGTCCACCAGGTCCTCCCATCGCGCCCCGGCATCTTCCAGGACGGCGCGCACGTTGTCGAAGACGGAGCGGCACTGCGCCTCGATGTCGTAGCTCGCAACCGATCCGTCGGGCGCGAGCCGGACGCCGGGAATATCCCGCGAGTCGCGCCGGCGCGGCCCGATGCCGGAAAGGAAGAGGAGATTTCCGACCCGCCGCGCGTGCGGATACGGACCGACCGGCTCGGGTGCGCGCGACGACTTGAACTCGTTCGAGCTCATAGCTTCACGCAGACGTTCTTCGCTTCGGTGAAGAACCGCAGCGCGTCCATCCCGCCTTCGCGGCCGACGCCCGACTCCTTGACGCCTCCGAACGGCGTGCGCAGGTCGCGCAACATCCAGCAGTTGACCCAGACGATCCCGCTCTGAAGCTGGGCGGCGACGCGATGGGCCCGCGACAGATCGCGAGTCCACAGCGAAGCGGCGAGACCATAGCGTGTCGAGTTCGCGACCTGGACCGCCTCCTCCGCGGTCTCGAATGGAAGCAGCGTCGCCACCGGACCGAAGATCTCCTCCTGGTTGGTGCGGCAGGCGGGGCCCAGACCCTCGATCAGCGTGGGCTCCACGAAAAAGCCACCCGCGCATCGCCCGGGAACCACCGCCCGGCCGCCGCCGCAGAGAACGCGCCCGCCTTCCTGCTTTGCGACCGCCAGGCATCCCAACACCTTGTCGAGATGCTGGCGCGAGACGAGGGCACCCTGTTCGGTCGCAGGGTCGAGCGGATCGCCCATCTCGAGGGCGCGCACGCGCTCGACGAGCTCGTCGCGAACGAGCCCGTACGCGGATTTCTCGACCAGGATCCGCGAGCCGCAGAGACAGATCTGTCCGGTGTTCGAGAAGGCGGCGCGCACCGTTTGCGGGATGGCCTCGCGCAGGTCGGCGTCGGCGAAGATGACCGTCGGGTTCTTGCCGCCCATTTCCAGCGAGACCTTCTTGAACGAGCCGGCCGCCTCGCGGCCGATCTCGCCGCCAACGCGCGTCGATCCCGTAAAAGAGATGGCCCGGATCTCCCGATGTGCGCACAACGGCGCGCCAGCCTTGGGGCCGAGACCCTGGACGACGTTCAGCACGCCGGGGGGAAATCCCGCCTCCGCTGCGAGCGCGCCGAGCAGGTGCGCGGTCATCGGAGTCACCTCAGAAGGCTTGGCGACCACGCAGTTTCCCGCGGCGAGCGCCGGGGCGATCTTCCACGAGAGCAGGTAGAGAGGAAGGTTCCAGGGCGAGATGCAGGCGACGGCGCCGAGCGGTTGCCGCAGCGTGTAGTTGAGCGCCACTTCGTCGGTCGGGTGCGCCTCGCTGGAAAACTGCGTGATCGCGTCGGCGAAGAAGTCGAAGTTCTGGACTGCGCGCGGGATGTCCACCGTGCGCGCCGCGGAGAGCGGCTTTCCCGAGTCGATCGACTCCGCGCGCGCCAGGGAGTCGAGATCGCGCTCGATCAGCCGCGCCAGCCGGCGCATCACCTTCGACCGCTCGACCGCGGGAGTCGCCGACCAGGCAGGAAAGGCGCGGAGTGCCGCCGCGACCGCGCGATCCACGTCGCGCGCGTCCGAGCTCGCGACCCGCGCATGGATCGCGCCGGTCGCCGGGTCGACGTCGTCCAGCCACTCGCCGGAGGCGGCGGGCACCTGCCGTCCGTCGATGAAGTTGAGGACGTCCTGCATCGGGCGGAGCTTTATCGCCGAACCTGTGCGGCGTCGAGAGTACGACAGCTTTCAAGGCTCTTTCCGCATTCGCGGAAACAGCCAGCAAAAGCATAGTGCCTAAGCCACCTTCGGGCGGCCGGCGCTATTCAAGCTCAGCGCAGGCGGGCGCGGCACCGGTCTGGCTGATCGACGCCGCGAACTGGTCGAAGGTGGCGCGGGCCGCCGCCCCACCTTCCAGGCGCAGCAGCGTGAGCGCCGCCTTCCCTCCGCAATAGGGTGCGATCGCGATCCTCAGCTGCATTCCGGCATTCTCCACTGCCCACGAGCGCTGCTCGGCAGGAACCCCCGCGAGGAGCTGCTGCGTCTTGCCGAGGTAGGTGAGATGCCCGCCCTGTGAGGCGGCGATCTGCGCGGAGGCGGTCTGGAAGAACGCGTCCAGTGTCTCTCCGGTCAGAGCCTCGGGAACGAAGGAGATCGTCGCGCCGCCGGCGCCGGCTTTCTTGATTGCCAGCTCGGCGACGGGATTGCTCTCGTCGGCCTCGAAGCCCTCGGGGACGTCTCCGGCCAGCGCGAGGCGAGGGCTGACGAACCGCCCGGAACGCACGCGCGTCGGTTCGACCTCCGGCGGCGGAGGCACGTCTCCGAAAGGCGGAACCGCAGCGCGCGTCACCGGGCGCAGAGCGAGCTGGCGAGCAGTGGCCGCGACAAGATCGACGCTCCCTCGCGCCACGGCGACCAACTGCGCGGAGCTCGCGATCCGCGAGGGCGCCGCCATCGACCAACCGAGCGGGTTGGGTCCGCCCGCGGCCTGCTCCTGCCAGCACGGCTGCACCAGCTTCATCACGTTGGAGACGTTGCCGGCGACTCCAGAGCTCCATGCCGTGGTCCAGAGCAGCGAGAGAGCGTTCTTCGGCCCTTCGACGATGGTGTACGCGTCGCCGGCCCAGCGCGGAGCGAAGTCCTTGAGCACTTCCTTCTCCACGCACGCCTCGAGCGCCAGGCGGGTGCCGAGCTCGCCCATCCGCCCGGTGGCGATCGCGTGCGTGCCGTCGGGAGGGGGAGGCGCGGGAACGAGCACGGGCACTTCGCCGGCGAAATAAGCGTCGGGATGAAGGATCTGATGCGTGGAGACCGGAGGGTTCTTGAACATCCGATCCACGAGGGCAAACCCGCCGCGGCGATACGCCTCGGCCACCAGCGCGAAGCCCGCCGCGTAGGGAAGAACCAGCTCCTCGCGGAGGACCGGAGGCGCGTGCTGGAGCTGCGGCGACTTCCCGCTCATCTTGAGCAGCGTCTGCGCGTCCAGCGCCTTCAACGTCGCCGCGCCGCTTGCGATCGACGCCTTGATCGGCTTGTGAGCCCGAAGCGCGCTGAAGGCGGTCATCACCGCCATCGCATCCCCTTCGTACAGCGCCGTCCGCGCCAGGCGGACGTCGTCGTCGGGCAGCGCGGCCATATCGGGAATCCCGAAGTTCTGGTCCTGCAGCGCGTGCTCGATCTCGTGCGCGAGCACGACGCGCAGCCCGTCCGGCCCCATTGCGCCCGCCGAGGCCGGCGGGTCCTTGCGGACCACGAGCTGGCGCGTGAACGGGTCGTAGAAGCCCGCGACCTGCTCGTCGAGCACGTCGAGCAGGGCCTGGGCGGGGTCGACCGCCGCCGGAGCGAGGTTGAACGCGAGCCAGCGGGCGCGCTCGGCGGCCACGACCGCGGGCGTGAGCTCCTTCTTCGCTTTCTCCCACACCGCCTTGGAGAACAGCTTGCCGTCGAGGATCTGCACCTTGAGATTCTGCTTGCGGCGCAGGCCGCGCAGGCGTTCGACGTCCGTGGTGGTATCGCGGATCATCGTGATCAGCGGATCCTCGTCCGGCACCGGCGGCGACGTCGTCGGCTCTGCCGGAGGAGCCGGGGGAGGCGGAGGGGCGGCCGCGCGCGGCTCCGGTGGCGGAGCTGCCTTCGTACCTCCCGGCATGCGCAGCGTCCCGGGCGGCAGCCTGGGCTCTACCGCCGGCGCCGCGAGCCCCAGCGCCGAGGCGAGCTGGTTGGGAAGCTTCGCGTGGAGGTCCGCGCGCAGCTGCGCGAGGCCGATTCCCACCACGCGGATCAGCGAGACCGGCGCACCGGTCCCGTCGCGGTAGACGCTCACCGCAACCACCGTCGCCCCTTCCATCTGCGCCGCGCGCCCCAGCACCGCGAGCACGGCCCCGGTCGCGTCCAGCGCGCCGGCGGGGTCGCTGCCTTCGGCCGCGATCACTTCGTACCCTTGGGCCGCCAAGGCGTCGCGGGCGACGACCCGGATCTCTTCGGTGAACGCGATCGCATCGGGCGCAGGGAGCGCTCCCGCCCGCGGTTGCACCGGAAGCACCGCAATGCGGCTCTGCGCCGCCGCCGCGGTCGCGAGGAGAAGCGAGACGATGAATACGCGCAAGGACGACCTCCCCGGACATGTTCGTTGTCCGAGGTCGCTGGAGCAACTTCCGGCCGGTGCGCCGAGGTACGCCGCGTGCCTACTCTGTCGCTGCCCGCTTTGTCGGCGGCGGACTCATGGACTCGCGGGACGAATGAATTTCAGCGCGAAACGGTCGCTCTGGCCACGCTTGCCGAGCTTGGCGGCGGCGTTCGGGGACGCGTTCCAGTCGCGGGGATCGTCAGGATTGCGCAGGAAGGTGCCCTCCGAAGCGAGCCGGAAGCCAGCCGTCTGCACCTCTTCCTTCACCACGCTCTCGTCGATGCGGTGGAGGGTCTGCGTCGCGGAAAGGCCGCTGCCGTCCTTCGCGCTCGAGTCGATCACCACGTATGCGCCGCCGGGGCGGAGCGCGTTGAAGATGATCTTGTTCATCCGGGCCCTGTCCACCGGCATGTTCACGATGTCGTGGTAGATGACGTTCATCACCACCAGGTCGAGGTCCTTCGCCTCCGGCGGAACCGGATCGTCGAACGGAATCTCGGCGCGCACCACGTCCTTCATCGCCGGATGCGTGAAGCGCTCGGCGAGGGCGTCTTTGAGGAACGACAGCCAGCGCGGATCGTTCTGCATGTATACCGCGCCCGACGGCCCCACCGAGCGCGCGATCAACTCCGTCGTGTAACCGCCGCCCGCTCCCAGGTCCTCGACCTTCATGCCGGGACGCACGTCGAGGAAGTCGAGCATCTCGGCGGGCTTGCGGCCCGGATCGAGGTCCTTGTCGGCGGCGCTCCGATCCGGTGCCGACACGACGGTGTTCCGCGCTGCCCGGCCGTCTTCCTTGGGGGCGGCGGTCGCGGGCGCGGGTGGCGGCGCGGACTTGCAGGCGGCCGCGCAAACGAGGAGGACGGCGATGCGCTTCATGGCGACCTCACTTGACGAAGTTGTAGTCCGCCGGCCCGCCGCGGCGGACGAGCAACATGCAATCGGTCCCTGCCGAGCAGACGAACTGGTGTACTGCCTTCGCTGGGATGACGACGTAACCGCCCGGAGCGACATCGTGCTGCTTCCCGTCGAGCGTCAAAGTCCCCTTGCCGGAGAGGAGGACCGTGTACTCCGCGGCGGAGTGCCAGTGCGCCGGCAACCCGGTGCCGGCGGGCGTCTTCAAGTAGGCGGTGGCGCCCTTGGTCGTAGGGTCGACACCGATGACCGCGGCCTGCATCCCTTTGGTCGCGTTCGGCGTGGTGGAGTCGGCGAACTTCGCGGTGGCGACGTTGGCGACCAGGGCCTCCTCGGTCGACGGCGGTTTCGGCGCATCGGCGAGAGCGGCGGCGGCGACCAACAGCGGAAAGAGCTTGCGCATGGCGAACCCCCTTTGGGGGCGCGCATCCTACTCGATCCCGCGTTCGCGGCGATCCTGGCGGCACTCCCGGGACCCGGGCAGGACCTGCCGGCAGGCCGAAGGACGGATCTCGTAGATCGTGCAGGCGACGCGGCTGCCGAGCTTGCCCTCGAGAGCGATGCAGCGTTGATCCCGCCCGCGGAGCTTCATGTGGCGCTCGCCTTCGCCGTTGAGCACGGTCAACCGGCGGAGCAGGCGAGGGTGGCGCGCGAGCGCAGAGCGGGGCCTGACCTCGACGTAGTCGACATACGTCTCGGCGCGGTTCTCGTCGGTGTTGCAGCAGCAGGCGCCACAGGACTGGCAGTCGAACGTCACGCGGAAAGCTTCGCACGGGCCGGGCCCGCGCGGGACGGCATCTGCAGCACTTCGGCCGGCGTTCGTCCATCGATGCGCAATGCGAGAGCCGCCGCGCAGAAGCGGGCGCCGGCGCCGACCAGAAACAGCGCCTGTGAGGCGACGAGCGGTTGACCGAGCAACGACCAGGCGTCTGGGAGGAGCTTGACGATGGCGCCGCCCGCGGCGGAACCGATTCCGGCCGCCAGGCCTCCGACGGCCGCAACGGCCCCGACGTAGAAGGATCGCGTGGCCGGCCGCGAGAGCGCGAGCGGCAAGGAGAACGTCGCCAGGGCGAGGCCGGCGTTGGCGGCGCCGCAGACCGCTGCATCGATGCCGAGAGGCCAGAGCCGGCCTTCCGCCGCGAAGATCCACAGCAGAGGAGAGAGGCAGAGCGCGAAGGCGCTGGCGACCACGACCTGGCGCGCGCCGCCGCGGTCGAGGACGCGACCCCAGATCGGGCCGGCGAGCATCCGGAAGGCGGCGACCGCGGCGGTGTAGATGGCCATCCGGACAAAACCCATCCGGAGATTGCCGATCATGTGCAGCGGATAGAAGGCAGCTGCGATTCCTCCCGCCGCGCTCCAGGCGAGTTGGAAGGCGAGCAGGCTGCGAGCGCGCCCGTCGTGCAGCGGTTCCAGCGCCTCGTGCAGCGGGGCCGCGCGCGGAGGCACGGTGTGGCTTGGCTCGTGCTGACGGAAGAGGAGCCAGGTGGTAATCGCTCCCGTTAGAGACGCGGCGACCGTCAGCGCGCAGAGAGCGGTCCCTGCATCGCCGCGGTTCCGCCCTGCGTCCAGGACCAGTCCGGCAGCCAGGGACGCGCAGAGGGCGGCGAACGCGCAGAGGGCGGAGCGCCGCCCGAAGTAGCGGCCGCGCACCGCCGCCGGAACCAGGTCGCCCATCCACGAAGTCCAGGCGTTGTTCCCCGCCACGCTGAGCGCGGCGCTGATGAACGCGCAGCCGAGAAAGACCGCCTGCTTCGAGACGGCGGACGCCGGCAGGAAGGGAAGCAGCGCCAAGGGGAGGATGCTCTGCCGGGAAATGCCGATGGTCCACAGCGCCGCCCGGCGCCCGCCGAATCGCCGCGTGCACCACGCCGCCGGCAACTGCACGAGCTGCGCGGTGAAGGGCAGCGCGCCGAGGACGCCGATGAGAAAGGGGGGCAGATCGAGAAAGAGCGCCCACGCTGTCAGAACTCCACCGGACGTGCAGGCGCCCACCACCTCGGCAAGCGCCCCCTCGAACATGGAATTCCGCAGGGACCTCCGCAACACGGCACCCAAACGTGCCACGCTTGCCCGTGTGCGCTGCAAGGATGTTCCTGTGCGCGCGCTGCCGACCCGGACGTGCGCCTGCCCGGGTGCTCCTCCGGCGGGACGCTCGTTTCCCGACAGTGCGAGACCTACCTTTGCGGCAAAGGAGGTACAGCATGCTCTGGACCATCACCGTGATTCTGCTCGTCCTGTGGGTGCTCGGGCTGGTATCGGGCTCCACGATGGGCGCATGGGTCCACATCCTGCTGGTGCTCGCCATCATCAGCCTGATCTTCGCGGTCCTGCGCCGCGGCGCGACGGTCTGACGACGATCGATTTTCGGGGGGCGTGAGCAGGTTCGGGGCGGCCCCGGAAGAGGCCGCCCCTGTTCACCTCTGCAACGAAATCTGCTGTTTCGGATGAACTGAAGACTCAGCTGCCGGGAATTCGCGGGAGCTTCTGCTTCAAAGAGAGGAGCGGGGCAAAGAGGTCGCCGTGCTCGTCCACGCGGCGCAAGGCGGCATCGGTCTCGAACGAGAGCAGCTTCGGGTCTTTTGCGTGGAGACACTCGCGGACTTCGTTCCAGCTCACCGGTGTCGAAACCGTCGGTCGCTCGCGGGCGCGCAGCGAGTACACGCACACGGTCGTCTTGTGCGGATCGTTCTGGCTCCAGTCGACCAGCACCTTTGCGGCCCGCAGCGATTTCTTCATGTTCGAGACCACGAGACCGGGACGCTTCGCCGCCAGCGCGTCGGCGACCGCGCGCGCGAACGGCTTCGTCTCCTCGTACGTGATGCGCTGGTTCAGCGGCAGGTAGATCTGCAGGCCCTTGGAGCCCGAGGTCTTGGCAAGGGTCCGCAACCCGAGCTGCGCGAACATCTGCTCGAGGATGACGGCAACTTCGCAGCACTGGACGAGGTCCGCCGGCGGTCCGGGGTCGAGATCGAAGACCACGCTGTCGGGCCGCTCGACGTCGCGGGCGCGGTGCAGGGGAACGTGCATCTCCAGGTCGGCCAGATTCGTGGCCCAGGCGAGCGTAGCGACGTCCTGCACCAGGCAGAACTGCATCACGCGCTGGTTCTGGTCGCTCCAGATCGGCGCGGTCTTGACCCACGGCGGCCGGTGCGAGGGGCAGTTCTTCTCGTAGAAGAACTGACCGTCCACTCCGTTGGGATAGCGCTTGAGCGTGAGCGGCCGGTCCCGCAGGTGCGGGAGCAGCGCCGGCGCGATTCGCAGGTAGAAATCGATCACCTGCGCCTTGGTGAAACCCGCCTTCGGATAGAAGACCTTGTCGAGATTGCTGAGCGTCAGGCGCTTGCCGCGGAT